>DKBK01000058.1 GCA_002451135.1 Nitrospiraceae bacterium UBA6902 | reverse complement strand
GCAATCGTTGGCAGGGGATAGATGTTTTTCTCCGGGGCATCGTACACAATGATACCGGGGGCGGCAGAAAGTATGGCCCTCGCTTCATTGGCCGAGAGTTTTTTCGCCGTTTCAATATTGATGGATTCCGAATGCCCCCTGAATACCGGCACCCTTACCGTAGTGGCCGTGACCTTTATGGTATTGTCACCCATGATCTTCTTGGTTTCATTTACCATCTTGATCTCTTCCTTTGTGTAACCGTTGTCCATGAACTTGTCTATATGCGGAAGACAGTTAAACGCGATCTGATGAGGATAGATCACAGGGGTAACATCCTTGAAATTCAGGATGTCCTTTGTCTGGTTAAGCAGCTCATCCATGGCCTTTTTCCCTGTACCGGAAACCGACTGGAATGTGGTAACGACTACCCTTTTTATCCTGGCCGCGTCGTGTATCGGCTTTAAAGCGACAACCATCTGGATAGTGGAGCAGTTGGGGTTGGCGATTATCCCCTTGTGCCAGTCAAGATCATGAGGATTTACTTCCGGCACCACGAGAGGGACGCCGGGGTCCATCCTCCATGCGCTTGAGTTGTCAATGACAACACAGCCTGCCTTTGCCGCAGCCGGGGCGAATTCCAGGCTCCTGTCGCCTCCTGCGGAGAACAATGCAATATCTATCCCTGCAAATACCTTATCGGTAAGTATTTCTACTGGTACGGGCCTGCCGTGGAAATCAAGGGTCTTTCCTTCAGAGCGTTCAGACGCGAAGAGGCGCAATTTTTCCACAGGAAAGTTTCTTCCCTCAAGAGTGTCCACCATCTCATTTCCGACAGCGCCTGTGGCGCCGACAACTGCAACTATGTATTTCTTTTTCTTCTTTACCATGGGATCTCCTATAATTCCGTAACGTATGTTGCAACAAGGTCACCGACTTCTGTCGTTGTCATTCCCATCTTCCCGGCTGCAAGACTCTTTAAATGCGTTGCCGTGACTCTTATTACTGCCTGCTCTACTGCCTTTCCCGCACGTTCTTCCCCAAGATGTTCAAGCATCATGCCGCCTGCGCAAATCGCGGCAAGGGGGTTTATGATGTTCTGTCCCTTGTATTTCGGCGCGGAGCCTCCTATGGGTTCAAACATCGAGACGCCCTGCGGATTTATATTTCCTCCTGCGGCAATGCCCATTCCGCCCTGGATCATTGCGCCGAGGTCGGTAATTATGTCGCCGAACATGTTGTCGGTCACAATGACATCAAACCACTCAGGGTTTTTGACAAACCACATGGTTATTGCATCAACATGCGCATAATCTACTTTTACATCGGGGTATTCTTTTGCCACTTCATAAAAAGTCCTCTCCCAGAGATCGAATGCGAAGGTGAGGACGTTGGTCTTTCCGCACAGGGTGAGCTTGTTCATTTTTTTTCTCTTCCTGCAGTATTCAAAGGCGAAGCGGATACAGCGTTCCACGCCCTTTCGTGTATTGATTGATTCCTGCACTGCCACCTCATCAGGAGTGCCTTTCTTGAGCACTCCGCCGGCGCCCGCATAAAGGCCTTCCGTATTTTCTCTTACCACTACGAAATCAATATGCTCCGGCCCCTTATCTTTAAGCGGACAGTCTATCCCGGGATATAGTTTGACAGGTCTCAGATTGACATACTGGTCAAGCTCGAACCTCAGTTTCAGGAGGATACCCTTTTCAAGTATTCCGGGTTTTACGTCTGGATGACCGATAGCGCCGAGATATATGGAATCAAATTTTCTCAGTTCATCAACCGCGTGTTCCGGCAGCACTTCACCTGTTTTTAAATATCTGTCGCCGCCCAGATCAAAATAGGTCAGGTTGAGTTTAAATCCAGCCTTGCCGGCAACCGCGTGAAGGACCTTAATCCCTTCAGCGACAACTTCGGGGCCGGTACCGTCACCGGGAATAACAGCGATGTGGTAAGTTTTCGACATATGCCATCCCTTTCTTTTGCCTATCTCTCAAACTGTTTTTACTGGTGATCCCAACGGGACTCGAACCCGTGTTTCCGGCGTGAGAGGCCAGCGTCCTAGGCCACTAGACGATGGGACCGTACAAGAGTTAGGAGTGGAGAAAAAATATGCTTGTTAGAATTGCACGTAACTCTTAACTCCAAACTTCTAAATGGCTGGGGCGGGAGGATTTGAACCCCCGAATGCTGGAGCCAGAGACCAGTGCCTTACCGCTTGGCGACGCCCCAAATTTAATGTTTCAATGACATGTTTATATTACCTGTTTCGATGTTGTCCGTCAATATGCCGGAGGCTTCATCTGGTATAATAAAAAATTCAGAAACAGTGAGCATGTGTTCCGATAATAAACAGTAAAGTGCATTCGTATGAAATTCCACCAGCATGCAGTTATTTCACTGGCGCTCTCGGGCCTGCTTTACGCGGCATTTAAATCATGGACACTCGCAGCTGCCAACCTTATTGCAGGTGTATGTATTGACCTGGATTATGCAGTAGATTACGTAATGCAGCATGGGTTTCCTTTCAGATTAAAGGAGTTTATTCATGCATACCACGAAGACACCCTGCTGAAGGTGCGTCTCTTTCATGGGTGGGAATGGCTGCCTGTCTTGGGACTGATGGTATGGCTGACTGACGGGAACCTCTGGATCACCGGGACACTGCTCGGCGTTGGACAGCATCTCGTGTTTGATAAAATAAACTTCGGTGAGCATTTCCTGTGTTACTCTTTGTTGTGGCGATGGGAAAAGGGATTTAAATCAGAGGCCATCTTCAAGCGGACAAGGAGGGGAATAAAGTAGGTAGGGTGTGCCACTGCTCGTGATAGCATCGGTTTACCCAAAGAAAATTACATCTTCATAATGTCTTCATAATGCCTTGTTTTAATACAGCATTTACAATACAAGAATGAAGGCATTGGAGAAACTGCCGCGTTATTGCATGGTGACCCAAATTATCTGCGGAGGTACAAGTAAATTGTACTGATATGATACAATGAATCTTGCCGAAAAAACAGGAAAGACTTGAACATAATCAAAAAGGAGGAGACAATGAAAAAAGGGAAATATTTATTGATGCTGCTGCTTCTGGTTGTCCCGCTGTGTACAGCCGGTTGTGTGGACAAGAAGAAGATTGACAGCATTGAACAGATGCAAAAAGACATCCTTGCAAGACTTGACCGCATAGAAGCAAACCAGACAAGTGCGCAGCAGGTCTCCCCGCCGGAAGGCCCTGCGGTTGGTTCAGGCGCTGAACAGTTACAAAAGCAGATCCTTGCGAGGCTGGACCGGATAGAAGCGAACCAGAAAAATATGGCAAAGGCAGTTCAGCAGCCTGCCCCGCAGAGACCGGCTGTTGACTTTAACAGGGTATATAGTCTCCCGGTTGGCAGCTCTGCAGTGAAGGGCAACAAAAATGCTCCTGTCACCATTGTTGAATTTTCAGATTTTCAGTGCCCGTACTGTTCAAAGCTTCAGCCTACGCTGAAACAGGTACTGGCAGCATACCCCAATGAGGTAAAACTCGTCTTTAAGGATTTTCCTTTATCATTTCATCAACACGCAAAAAACGCTGCAAAGGCGGCACGCGCTGCCGGGGAGCAGGGGAAGTACTGGGAAATGCATGACCTGATCTTTGAAAATTACAATCAGCTTAATGATAATTTGTATAAGGACTTCGCGGCCAAATTGCAGTTGAATGAGGCCAAATTTCTGGCTGATTTAAACAGCAAAAAATATGATAATCTGATCCAGCAGGACATCATTCTCGGTCAGAATTCCGGGGTTGGCGGAACACCCACGTTATTCCTTAACGGCAAAAGGATGCAGGGAAGGTCATTTGATGATTTCAAGGCAGCTATTGAGGGATATCTGAAGAAATAGCGTGACCGCGAACAGATAAGCTTGCATACGCTGCAGAGGGTATCGGAATTAAGCGGTACGACTCGATTCCCAAATCATCTGTGCTGAGTGTAGGACATATGATGAAAAGAAAGTTGATTTCATTTATTGTGGTGCTGCTTATGGGTGTATACGGCTGCGCCCATACCTTCAGAGAGACAGCCGGGGAAGTAACGCCTGCAGCAAAAGGCGATGTGTATGAGGAGACACTTGAAAACGGGCTCAGGGTCTTTATGATACAAGACCGTAATGCCCCGCTCGCAATATTTGAGATATGGTACAATGCCGGCTCCATTAATGAACAGATCGGGAAAACAGGGCTCAGTCATCTGCTTGAGCACATGATGTTTAAAGGCACTCCAAGGTTCGGGAACAAGGTATTTTCCAAGATTATCAGCAAGGCAGGGGGGATAGATAATGCGGCCACCAGCCGTGACTATGCGTATTACTTTCAGAAACTCGCGCCTGACAGGCTACCCCTTTCCATTGAAATGGAGGCCGACAGGATGAGAAACCTTATGATGGACAACGGGGAATTCCTTGCCGAGAGGGACGTGGTCATGGAAGAGCGGAGAATGCGTTATGAAGACGATCCGCAAAGCCTTGTATATGAAGAAGTGGTTGCCACTGCATTCAAGAACCATCCGTACCGATGGCCCGTCATCGGGTGGATGGAAGATCTGCAGAATGTATCACGGGATGATCTGATGGATTATTACCGGACACAGTATGTCCCGAACAACGCGTTTATCGTGATAGCGGGCAATGTGGATGTGCAGGAATTAATGGCAAAGATAAAGGCGGAGTTCGGACCCATCCCGAAAGGTCCCGAGCCCAGGAAATTACACATACAGGAGCCGGTTCAGAAGGGCGAAAAAAGGGTGTATATTAAAAAAGAGGCCGAGCTTCCCTATGTCATCAGCGCATACAAAACCCCGAACGTCCTTGATGAAGACAGCTATGCCCTTGACGTGCTTGCCGGCGTACTGTCCGGGGGGAAGAGCGGGAGGATTTACAGAAGCCTTGTTGATGAAAAAAGAATAGCGCTTTCAGCCGGGGCCGGATACAGCAATTTCAATAAATACCCTTTTTTATTTTTTCTCGAGGGAACGCCTTTACCGGGAGAAAAAATAGAAGAAGTTGAGCACGCGCTCTATGAAGAAGTTCAGAAGATTAAGGACCAGCCCCCCTCTGACAGGGAGATCCAGAAGGCAAAGAACCAGATCGAGGCGGACTTCATAATGGGCCAGGATTCGGTCTACTCTCAGGCCATGGTTCTGGCGGAATTTGAGATGCTTGGCGGATGGAGGCTCAAAGATAAGTATATCGAAGGGCTAAGGAGGGTCACGCCGGATGATGTGCAGCGGGTAGCAAAGAAATATCTGGTAGAGGACCAGAGGACCGTCGGGATATTAATACCGGTAAAGAAAGATGAGAGTGAAAGTGAAAAGTAAAAAGGGGAGAAAAAAACGCGTTACCCGATACTCGTTACTTGCTACTGCGTTTATCCTGTTCACTATTCACTGTTCGCTGTTTACTTCCGCATACGCCCTTGACGTAACGCGCCAGGTGCTCAAGAACGGTCTCACACTTCTGGTTGTGGAGAGGCATAACGTGCCTGTTGTGAGAGTTTCTGTTGGTATTAACGCGGGCAATCTGCATGAGCCCGGGGACAAGGCAGGACTTGCCAGTCTCGTTGCAGGCCTTCTCACGGAAGGCACCGCAACAAGGACGGCCCAGCAGATCAGCGAAGAAATAGACTTTGTCGGGGGCTCTGTGGGCGCCTCAGGGGGCGGTGACTTTGTAAGTGCGAACCTGTCTGTCCTGAAGAAGGACCTCGACCTTGGATTCGGACTGCTTTCGGACATAATTCTCAATCCCTCTTTTCCGGAAAATGAGATTATAAAGCAGAAGGAACGTATAAAGGGCGGGTTAAGGTCTATGGAAGATGATCCGGGGTATATCTCATCAAGGGAGTTTAAAAAGGCGGTATTCGGAGACCATCCCTACGGCAGGCTGCTTACCGGCACGGTTGAGACCATTGACTCAATAACAAGAGATGACCTCGTTGACTTTCATCTAAGATACTATGTCCCTGAGAATTCAGTTATGGCCGTTGTCGGTGATGTAACGAATGAGGAGGTCGAACAACTGATTCAGAAATATCTCAGCGATTGGCGGCCGGGAGGACCTTCAGCGGCTGCTCCTCAGAAGATTAATATCACAAAAGAAAGAAAGACCGTCACAATAGACAAAGGCCTTACACAGGCAAATATTATACTCGGCCATGCAGGGGTCAGCAGAGACGATTCTGACTACTATGCGTTATCCGTAATGAATTATATCCTCGGGGGCGGCGGGTTTTCATCAAGGCTTATGCAGAATATAAGGGACGATAAAGGCCTTGTGTATGATATTCACAGTTATTTTGCTTCCGATAAATACGGCGGAAGTTTTCAGGTAGAGCTTCAGACAAAAAACGAATCAGCCAATACTGCCATAGCAGAAGTGCTGAAGGAGATTAATCAAATCAGAAGCAGTCCTGTAACGAAGGATGAACTTTCTGACGCACAGTCGTTTCTCACAGGCAGCTTCCCCATGAGAATCGAAACAGGCGCGCGTATCGCCGGGTTTCTCGTTGCAGTCGAGTATTACGGGTTGGGAAGTGATTATATTGATAACTATCCTGAATATATAAACAGCGTGACCCGGGAGGAAGTCCTCAGGGTTGCAAAGAAATATCTGGACCCGGGTAATTATGTGCTTGTAGTTGTTGCGGACCAGCAGAAGGCGCAGTTGAGGGACCAATATAAATAGCGCCTCTTTTGAATATTCATACCTGAATTTATATTATCAATTCGAGAGGGGATAAAAGCCCTTTAGTTCCATAAGACCATCGTCTTAACGTTGACACCGGAATAGAAATAGCCATGAATCATGGGGACTAATCCACTTCGTCAAGTTTTACAAGCGTGCCCGGTTTTGAACCGTATCTGAAGACGGTTATCCCTTTGCAGCCCTTCTCATATGCAAGCATGAACGCTCGCGCGACGTCGTCCCTCGTGGCACGGTGTTTGAGGTTAATCGTCTTAGAGACCGCATTGTCCGTAAATGCCTGGAACACGGCCTGCATTTCCACGTGGTCTTCGGTGGAGATGTCATGGGCGGTTACAAAGAGTCTCTTTACGTCTGTCGGGATTTCGCTGAAACCCCTTAAGGTGCCTTTTACACTGATCTTCCTGATAAGTTCAGGACTGTAGAAGCCCCGCGTTTTTGCGGTCTCAATAAAATACGGATGGATCTCGTAGAGTTCGGTTTCCAGTACGCGCCTTTTATAGGCCACGGCAAAAAGCGGTTCAATACCGCTTGAGCACCCTGCAATTAAAGAGAGGGTCCCGGTCGGGGCAATCGTCGTAGTGGTGGCGTTTCTCAGGCCGCCCTTTGATATAATGTCAGGCCTGTCATAGATGGAGCCCTTGAAATTCGGAAACATTCCCCGCTCCTTTGCAAGCTCAGTTGACGCATCTCTGGCTCTTTCCTTTATAAAACTCATGACCTCCCCCGCAAGTGCAAAGGCCGCCTCGGAGTTATATCTGATCCCGAGTTTAATAAGCATATCGGCCCACCCCATGACACCGAGCCCGATCTTCCTGTTGCCCTTATGCATCTTTTCGACTTCCGGAATAGGGTATTTATTTGCATCAATGGCATCGTCCAGAAACCTCACGCCGAGACGGACAAGATAAGCCAGAAGGTCCCAGTCAATTTCAGAGGATGAAGGCGATTCGGCCTGCTTTTTACCCCTGCCCCCTGACTTCTGGCTCCTCCCTTTTATTACAGTCCTTGACAGATTAACCGACCCGAGTATACAGGCCTCAAAGGGCAGCAGTGGCTGTTCGCCGCACGGATTGGTGCTTTCTATTGCTCCCAAATGGGGAGTCGGGTTGTCCCTGTTTATCCTGTCGATGAAGATAAGCCCGGGGTCCCCTGTCGCCCACGCGCTTTCCACGATTTCATCAAAGACCGCCTTTGCCCTGAGGCTCCCGGCGGTCCGTCCGCTTCTTGGATTACACAGTCTGTACTTTGAGTTCTTCCTGAGCGCCTTCATGAAAGCGTCTGTAACGGAAATTGATATATTAAAGTTTAACAGTTCTTCCGCGTGGCGCTTTATTTTAATGAATTCAAGGATATCGGGATGGTCAATTTTCAGAATGCCCATATTTGCGCCGCGTCTTGCGCCGCCCTGTTTTATCACCTCGGTTGCGGTGTTATATATCCTCATGAATGATACGGGCCCGCTGGCTATGCCTCCCGTTGATTTAACGACATCAGCCCTTGGCCTCAGGTGTGAGAAGGAAAAGCCCGTGCCCCCGCCGCTCTGCAGTATAAGTGCCGCATTTTTGAGCGAATCAAAAATGCTCGTCATACAATCATTGACAGGGAGCACAAAACAGGCGGCAAGCTGCCCCAGTCCTTTGCCAGCATTTATAAGGGTGGGCGTATTGGGGAGAAACAGGAGAGAGGCCATTGCATCGTAAAATGCCGTTTCCCATTTCTCCGGGTTCCCTCCGTATATTTTCTCTGCTGAGGCTACGGCATGCGCAACACGCCTGAACATTTGCTCCGGGGTTTCGGTGACATTGCCGTGTTCGTCACGCAGAAGGTATCGTGTTTTCAGCACCGTGAGGGCGTTTCGGGTAAGCTCCATAAGGGAATTATAACAGAATTATCAATACGGTACGTGGATTCGGCAGGATACATGCGTGCGACTTTCACTGCGTAAACCTGGAATTTATTTTACTATCTCTGTCCCGATACCTTCTTCCGTAAATATCTCCAGGAGCAGGGCGTGGGGGGTCCGGCCGTCTATTATATGGGTCTTTTTCACATCTCCGTTAATGGCATTCTGGCAGGCCTGAACTTTCGGGATCATGCCCCCGGAAATTGTGCCGTTCGCGGTCAGCGTTCTGATCTTTTTTACATTGAGTGTGGAGATCAATTTGTTTTTCTTGTCCTTGATCCCTTCCACATCGGTAAGGAGTATGAGCTTTTCAGCCTTCAGGGCAGACGCAATTTCCCCTGCCACGTAATCCGCGTTAATATTGAGGGTGTTGGTGTGCTGTCCCGCGCTGATCGGTGCGATTACCGGGATAAATCCGCTCTGTTCGATAGAGGTCAGGATCCTGGGATTGATTTTTTCAACTTCCCCGACGAGCCCGAGGTCTATTATCTCCGGCACCCCGGTTTCAGGTGATATTTTTGTAATTACCTTTCTCCTTGCCTTGATAAGATTGCCGTCTTTGCCGCTTAAGCCTATGGCCAGTCCACCGTGACTATTTATCAGGGAAACAATCTGCTTGTTGATAAGGCCCCCGAGTACCATTTCTACGATGTCTACCGTTTCTTCGTCAGTCACCCTTTGCCCCTGGACAAAAGTCGGTGTTTTACCCATTCTCTCCATGATACTGTTTATCTTGGGTCCGCCGCCATGCACGATGACAGGCTTTATCCCAATAAAATTCAGAAGGACTATGTCCTGAGCAAATGCGTTCTTCAGGCCTTCATCCACCATGGCGGCCCCGCCGTACTTGATGACAAATGTCTTTCCGGAGAACCTTCTTATGTACGGCAGTGATTCAATCAGTATGTTTGCCTTCTCGATTATCGTTTTCATCCCATTGCCTCAGATTCTGTTTTCATATTATATGGTATCGTAAAAAAAGTATATATCCACAGATTCACGCAGATTATCACGGATTCTTTAAAAGCTTAACTAACTTTGACCATTCCCCTTCTTTACAAATATGAAATATGTGCTTATCTCATTTATATATGTGGCCTTATCTGTGAAATCTGTGGATCTATCTGCCGTTCTTATGATTATTAATTGCGGTCCATTACCTGTTGATTCCCCAGTAATTCGTCAATCCTGGCTCCGATATCTTCCGCTTTCATAATTGCGGTGCCGACGAGTATGGCATCGGTCTTTGTCGCCTGCAACATCTCTACATCTGCCCTTGTGTTAATGCCGCTTTCACTCACCACTATTCTGTCATCAGGCACGTCTTTTAACAGGCTTAATGATATATCCAGGCTTATATTCAATGTGTTCAGGTCCCTGTTATTAATGCCGATAATCTCCGCTCCCATATAAAGGGCAATATCCAGCTCTTTCCAGTTATGGACTTCTACCAGGCAATCGAGGGTAAGATCTCTTGCCAGATGGTACAGGTCGCTTAACTGGGACTTCTCAAGGGCGGTAACTATCAGGAGGACCGCGTCCGCGTTATTGGCCCTCGATTCGTAAATCTGGTAATTGTCGAATATGAAATCTTTCCGGAGCAGGGGCTTAGTGGTCCTTTTCCGTGCCTGGTTGAGATATGAGAGGCTGCCGTCGAAATAGCGCTTTTCCGTGAGGACCGATATGGCCGCAACGTCTTTTTTCTCATAGAGGGAAATGATCTGGGGAAGGCTGAAATCCTTGCGTATAAGGCCTTTTGAGGGAGATGCCTTTTTGAGTTCTGCGATAAGTTTTACCGGCTGATTTTCTTCCCTTTCAATAGCGGTTTTAAAGCATTTTACGACATCCATGTCCTTTATTCTTGCCTTAAGGTCAGATAAGGGGACGTCTGATTTTGTGCTTTGCAGTTCTTCCTGCTTATGTTTCAGGATTTCATGTAAAATGCTCATGGAAAGATTTTATAGCAAGGGGATGGGTTTTTCAAGGGAGAATTGAAAAAAGAAACATCAAATTGACTTTTACCATATGCCTATCTAAACTAAATGGCGATGATGAGAGAATGCATCAGAGAAGGCTTCCAACTTGCCAATAAAAATGTGCAGCTGGTTATTATCAGCACCATTGTCTCTATTATTAATGTAATCAGTTTCTTCGTTATCCTCGGATTGCCGGTTCTCGCGGCGCTGGTATACTTAGGCTTTGACCTGGCCCAGGCCAGTGACATGCTTCCTTCTCTCTTGAGGGACCCGGCTGCATTGGTGACGAATTATCTCGGGGTCATTTTTCTCATACTCATGTCATTTGTCATGTATCTGGCCTTTACCTCTGTGTTATCTATCTATGCCCTGGGGGGAACACTAGGGATATTAAAGGATTCAGCCGTGAACGTACATTTTAAATTCAGTCTCTCCTCTTTTTTTCAGGAGGCCAAAACTAATCTGTCACGTCTCCTGTGGCTGATTTCGCTTGTCATACTTGGCGTGATGGTCTTGTTTATTTTATTTATGATAAGCGGAGGCATTGCGGCCGGAGTAATTAATGCCGTGACAAAATCTAGGAGCATGCTGGAGATGTTTTTCAGTTCATTTGCATTACTGAGTATCGTGGTCTTCAGTATCATCGTCGTTTTTGCCGGACTCGTGTTCGGAGCCTACGCTCTGGTGGTCCTGGTTACGGATGGAAAAGGGGTGATGGATTCTGTGGGAATGACATATAATTTTTTAAAGCAGACACCGGAGGCGCTTCTGTTTTATCTGATGTTAATAGTCGGCTTTATTGCCGCAAATGCCGTATTTTACGGTATTCAGATCGCGGTGAGCGTGATACCCTTATTCGTGCCGCTGGTCTACATTTTTCATACGGTGTTTCAGAGTTATCTGACAATTGCCGTATGGAGTTTTTTGATTGTGTATTATGTCAAGAAGACGCATTATCATGCGCGGCATGCGGCATATGAAATTTAAGATAGTCATAATTATTCGTGCGGTAACGCAGGCGAGCTGGAAAAATGTATGAATAAAACGAACGGAAGTCAGAAGCCGTCATTATCGTAGAAAATTCCACGTACGAGTTGAATATTTAGTGCGTTCGAGTTCTCTAGCGAGGGTCAGCTCGGACCTGGTAGGAGTGTCTGAAATCAGTTTGACATTGAATGTTGTTTCAAAGGCCTCTTTTAAGGCCGTTCTTAAATCATCAAAAGATAATCTGTCAGCATAATCGTTAATCGCCCCGATATCATTAAAGGTATCTTCATCATGTTGTCCAAGCACGTTGCACAGTTCTGCAGGGTCGAAGCTGAAGAGAATGGACCCGTGCTGAAGAAAGCCGTTTTTATAACGTCTTTGAGCGCTGCCGATGACTTTTTTCCCTCTCACCGATATTTCCCTGTATGATATTGCCCTGAAACACGAAGGATGTTTATGGCTGCCATTACTTTTTCTGTTATATGAGGCCTCTGCCTCTATGCCTTTTAGTTTGAGCGCCAATACCAGTGCACGGCTGATAACGGCATAATTTTCAAGAAGGCTGTCTTTACACATGGGAGATTCCGCTGACGCAGAGAAACTGTAAGTGAGCTCTGAGTCATGCAGAACGGCCCTGCCTCCTGTCTGTCTCCTGACTACAGGGTATCCCTTTTTCTCGCAGTAACCCGTATCGACATCTGAAACTTTCTGGAAGCAGCCGATACTCAGGGAGGGACAGTCCCAGTGATATAATCTGAGGGTCGGGGGGGAGGTTTTTTCTCTGACATTATCTGAAATGGCTTCATCAAGGGCCATGTTGAAGAAGGCAGGGGCGGGTCCCTGGTTTATCAGGCGAATGAAATTCATAAGGACAGCTCTTAGCGGTCAGCTATCAGGACGAACTGATAACGGAAAATTAATCTTTTTTCAGAATGATCCTGTGTTTAATAAGGGATATTTCTTTTATGAAGCCTTCGAAGAACTTTTGTTCACCGAAGAGATTTCGCATGTAGATTTTGCCGTCTTCAGGTTTCAGGATATCTACATTTTCCAGATAGAGTTCTTCCTTCCCGTCTTTTTCAATATATGCATTGGCTTCGCACATTTTTCATCATCTCCTTTAAACCGAAAAATTTAACAAGCAGGACGTATTACGTCCTTGATTTTATCCAGCAACTCTTCCACCAGATGTGGCAGAGGCTCTCTTGTAAAGCCTATGATATCCAGCTGCTCCTGAGTGAGAGGTATTAACATCTTTCTTGCGGGGCTTGATGATACGGCCTCAGCCATCTTTGAGGTGAGTTCCCCGAGCATTGCGTTGGGGAGCATTATGCTTAGAGGCCCCGTGATGATATCCGCTTTCGCAGTGTTGCAGATTATCGCATTCTCCCCACTTGCCCCCTTGTCCGCCCCTGCCTTCATCATATACGTGGTGGCCACGGCATTTGTTCCCAGGGCAATTATTTCTATTACATCCTTAAACTCTTCGCGCAGTCTCTTTACTATAAGACCGCCTATTCCGCCTCCCTGTCCGTCCACAACCGCTATTTTCAGCATATCCAAAAGTATAAAGAATCATGATAGATGCAGTCAATTGATTGCATCTGCGGGGGTACTGATAAAAAAGAGCCGGAGGCTTTACCCTTCAGCTGTCTCTGTGAGGTGAATGCAGTAAATTCGCAGTACGGTAACTCTCTGCCCCGGCAGAGCATGTATATGTCCGGTTATGTCCTGGCGCCGAGCTCCGATGTGCAATGAGGACAACGGGTTGCCTTAATAGGGATCGCCGTAAAACAAAAGGAACAGTCTTTTGTCGTAGGTACCGCAGGCGGTGCTTCTTCCTTCTTTTTCAGGCTGTTCATTCCCTTTACCACCATAAAGATGGCTAAGGCGACTATTATAAAGGAGACGACTTTATTCACGAACGTACCATAGTTAATTGTGACCGCGCCAGCATTGTGCGCGTCGGCCAGGGTTGAGAATGGCCCGGCAGTTGCGCCCTCTTTGATAGTAATAAACAGGTTTGAAAAATCAACTCCCCCAATCAAAAGACCTATGGGCGGCATGAGTATGTCTGAAACCAGGGATGCAATTATGGTGCCGAAGGCTGCGCCGATTATTATCCCGACAGCCATATCAAGCACGTTACCACGCATTGCAAATTCCTTGAATTCTTTAACCATCCGTGAGCTCCTTTCCGAAGGTTGCCCTTCAGTGAATGTGTTTAGATTCTTATATCGACATTAGGGTCGATTATAACAGATAGAGATGATTTGTCAATGCCCGATTACCGGTCTGTTTCCGATTATTACATAGTCGCAGATCATCCTGTGTTTCAGATTACAGACCCCCCACACGTTTCCCCGTATCATATTCATGAGAGAGAGCGAAAAAATATTTTGTAATGAGCAAACCAGGACAATTCAGAATATTGGCACGCCTCAATATTAAAACCGCTACATTGAAGGAGGTCCAATATCGTACAAAAGTTTCTGAATAATCTCGGCAGCACCTACGGCACATTGCGTATATTTAAACGGGCAATGAATGCGACCAGGAAGGCAATGAATAGGGAGACTGATTATGCAAAGTTACTGTTTCAGGGGAATGCGTATGATAATCTGGGCATGTTTAAGGAGGCCATTAAATCCTACAAGCAGGCTGTACGAATAGATCCATCCAATGGAGAAGCATACTGCAGTCTGGGCAATGCCTGCAGCAGGTCAGGAATGTTCAAAGAAGCTGTTGAGGCCTATAAACAGGGGGTACGGAGAAATCCTCAGGACGCGCTGGCATATTACATCCTGGGCACTACGTACAGCAAGCTAGGCAACTATCAGGCGGCGGTAGCTACGACAAAAAGAGCGATACAGATCAGGCCTGCCATGTCCGGAGCCCATAAGAATCTCGGGATTTTTTATTATAGGTTAGGTATGTATAATGAAGCAAAAGAATCTCTTAATCAGTCGATTAAAATAGAACCCGACAACGCCAATGCCCGTTATAATTTCGCACTTGTCTGTCTGGAACTGCACGACAGGAATTCCGCGTTACAGGAATACAAGATACTGAAGGGTCTTGCCCCTGATGTAGCTGACAAGCTGTCTGAAAAACTTCTGGCTTAGTCCGGTCCCCCCTGATTTCAATTAACCGCATGTGGTAGAGATACCTGTCCTGTCTTATCACATCCTTTTGTAAAAATGTATATCCTGGTTTTTGTTATAATTAGACCATAATGGCATTTGGATTTTTCAAAAAGAAGAATGAACATACGTTGCCTGGCAAGGTAACAACGGATAAAGAAGCCCTTTTCTGTTACGGATTTGATGCGTCCTCGGCTGAGGGGATACCGTCCGCGGTTGTGAGTCCGTTGAATACCCAGGAAGTGTCGGACGTGGCGGCATATGCCTTTAAGCATGATGTCCCGATTGTCCCCAGGGGGGCCGGCTCCGGGATGACAGGCGGCTCCGTGCCTATGAACGAGGCGGTAGTTCTTTCCCTGGAAGGGATGAACAGGATAATAGAGATTGATGAGAAAAATATGGTGGCCTCTGTTGAACCGGGGGTCATTAATTTTCATTTACAGGAAAAGCTTGAGGATGTAGGTCTTTTTTATCCGCCTGATCCGGCAAGCATGAAATTCTGCACATTGGGCGGAAACGTTGCTGAGAATGCCGGCGGACCAAGGGCAGTAAAGTATGGAGTGACAAAAGACTATGTCCTCGGCCTGGAGACGGTGCTTCCTGACGGCAGGGTCTTAATGACCGGGGGGAAAACGTATAAGGGCGTTGTCGGGTATGACCTGACAAGGCTGCTGGTGGGCTCTGAAGGGACACTGGGAATTATCACAAAGATATTTCTGAAGGTACTGCCCTTGCCGGAAGAAACAGTCACCATGCTGTGTACATATAAAACCCTTGATGCTGCGGCGCAGACCGTGAGCAGAATTACGTCTTCATCCGTCATCCCCCGGGCCCTTGAATTTATGGATAATGAATCGATCCGCGCAGTGGAAAATTACGGATCTTTCGGGCTTCCTGCGGATGCCGAGGCGCTGCTTTTAATAGAGGTTGACGGCCCCCGCGCAGCAGTCATCGAAGAGGCTGAAAAGATCGCAGCTATGTGTAAGGCCCTGGACGGAAATGTCAGTATTGCAGAGGACGTTTTTTCAAAGCAGCGTATATGGGATGCGAGAAGGGCGATATCGCCGGCCCTTTACCGCATCAGACCGACCAAGATAAACGAGGATATTGTTGTTCCCCGGGGGAGAATCCCTGAAATGCTGAAAGCATTGAGAGAAATAGCTGATAAAAAGGATCTGATAATCGCAAATTTCGGTCATGCCGGTGATGGCAATATTCATGTAAATGTGATGACGGACAAAGATGATGAGGGGGAATATAGAAAGGCCCGGGAATCGGTCAGAGATATTTTTGAGGCCGCACTTAAACTGGGAGGGACCATATCCGGTGAGCACGGGATTGGACTTACAAAAAAACAATATATGGGGATGGAGCTTTCAGATGTAAGTATCGAGATCATGAAAAAGATAAAAAATGTATTTGACCCCAAAGGGATACTTAATCCAGGGAAGATGTTCCCTTCTGATACATATAAATGAAAAATCCCACGGAATGTGTATTATGTATTAAAAAATCCTTTGTTGTTGAATAGTTCTGAATATAAAGAGGTCATGTGAATATTTTAACTTTAATTTTTGGTTTTTATTGAGCTACAATAACGGATTAATTTGGTTCTGGAAATCAAAATAAAATATCAAAATAGAGGAGCGTGTGATTATGAAAGTCATTTTAAAAGAAGATGTAAAAGACCTCGGTGAAATGGGCAGCATCGTGGACGTGAAGATCGGATACGGCAGGAATTATCTTATCCCGAGGAATCTTGCGGTGGAAGCGAATACAAAGAATGTAAGGCAATTTGAGCACGAGAAAAAAAATATCCTTGTAAAAGCCAGGAAAGTCAGACAGTCGATGCAGGACGTGGCGGATCAGATATCAAAAATGACTCTTACCATAGAAGCCCAGGCCGGAGAAGAGGATAAACTGTTCGGTTCCGTAACATCCAAGGACATAGCTGAGGCAATTACCCTGCAGGGCGTTGAAATAGACAAGCGCAAGGTGATACTTGAAGAGCCGATAAAACGCCTGGGGTCTTATGAAGTTACTGTGAAAATACATAAGGATGTGACAGCTTCTGTTAAGGTTGAAGTCAAAAAGTCGGGCACAGAAGAAGCATAGGAGCATATTCAATGCTTGAACCCCTCCGTAATAAAACAGGGTTTGAAGGCGGGTCCACAAAACCGCTGTCGGCCTATGACCGTTTGCCGCCCCAGAATATTGAAGCGGAGCAGTCGGTCCTGGGGGCCGTGTTGCTTGAAAACGAAGCCATCGCTACGGTGATAGAGCAGCTGTTACCCGGTGACTTTTATAAAGATGCCCATAAGAAGATATTTGTCGCGATGCTTGAGCTTTATGAAAAGAACGAGCCGATTGATTTAATTACCCTTACGGAAATCCTTAACAGGAAAGAGGAGCTTGAAGAAATCGGCGGAGCCTCTTACTTGAGTTCTATCGTGAATTTAGTACCGACGTCTGCCAATGCCAGGTACCATGCCAAAATAGTCAAAGAGAAGGCAATCCTGAGAAATCTCATAGTGACCGCGACAGAGATAATCACTACGAGCTATGACACGGAACAGGACGTGCATGAAATGCTGGACCAGGCAGAGTCCAAGATATTTAATATTTCCGAAAAGGCCATCAGGCAGACATATGTCCATATAAAAAGTGTAGTAAAAGATACTATTGAGCTTGTCGACAAGCTCTTTGACAAGAAAGAGCGCATTACGGGTCTGGCCACCGGATTTACTGACCTTGATGAAGCCACAACGGGTTTTCACCCCGGAGATTTAGTAGTCATCGGCGCAAGGCCCGGTATGGGCAAGACCGCTTTCTGCCTGAACATAGTTACACATGCCGCTATTGACGGAAATGTCCCGATAGCTGTCTTCAGTCTTGAAATGACAAAAGAGCAGCTTGTGTTGAGGATGTTGTGCTCTGAAGCGGAAGTCGATTCAAAGGCCGTCCGTTCCGGATATCACAGTAAGGAAGATTACAGAAAGCTTGTAAACGCAGCAGGAAGACTTTCTGAATCCCCGATATATATAGACGATTCATTTAATTCAATACTTGACATCAGGGCCAAGGCGAGAAGGCTGAAGGCCGAACATGGATTGGGTCTTATTGTCGTGGATTATCTGCAGCTTATGAGTGGGTCCGGTACACACCTTGCGAGGGAACAGGTTATATCCGATATTTCACGTTCCCTGAAAGCGCTTGCAAAAGACCTGTCCGTTCCCGTTATCGTTATCAGCCAGCTTAACCGAAGCTGTGAAATGAGAGGCGAAAGTAAAAGGCCGCTTGTTGCTGACTTAAGAGAATCAGGCGCTATAGAGCAAGATGCTGATACAATACTGTTTCTTTACAGGGATGAGTACTATAAGAAGCAGGATTCTCTGAAGAAAGGGATAGCTGAACTCGACATAGCAAAGCAGAGGAACGGGCCGACAAAGGTCATTGATCTCGCATTCCTGGAGAAGTATACAAAATTCAAGAATCTTGCTGATCATGAATATAGCGAATATTAATTATAGTCGCCCATGGTCTATGAATCCAGTCAAAGAATCATAGACACCTTCAATGCCGTTTGGCGGGTGATATTATGATACGAAAACCTGCGGTAGCCGGACAATTCTACGAATCGACTCCATCAAGACTCATCAGTCAGGTGAATGAATACCTCGAAGCTGACGCCGAAAAAGCCAGTGCAATAGGCATTGTCTGCCCCCATGCCGGACTTATGTATTCAGGAAGGGTTGCCGGTGCCGTATATTCAAGGATTACAATGCCCCGGACATTCATATTGATAGGGCCCAACCATACGGGGTTTGGACAACCAGTCTCTTTAATGTCATCGGGTGTCTGGCATATGCCGACCGGGGAATTAAGGATTGACGAGAACCTGGCTGCGGAATTAAAGAAAGGTTCTGACATCATCTCGGAGGACAGCCTTGCCCACCGGATGGAGCATTCCCTTGAGGTGCAGCTTCCATTTATTCTCCATTTTTCTCCTGATGTCAGTATCGTGCCTGTGACAATGATGCCTGTCTCGCTTGATATCTGCAGAACGGTCGGGGAGGCCCTTGCAGAGGCGGTAAATAAATCGGATTATCCCGTGACAATGATTGCAAGTTCGGACATGAGCCATTATGTATCAGACGCAGCAGCCAGGAAAAAAGACAGGAAGGCGATTGACAGGGTACTGGCTCTGGACCCTGTCGGGCTTTATAAAACCGTCAGAGACCAAGATATCAGTATGTGCGGAGTTGTTCCGGTAACGACAATGCTTTTTGCTGCACAGAAATTGGGAGCTTCAGAAGCCGCCCTGGTAAAATACATGACCTCAGGCGAAGTGAGCGGTGATTACGATTATGTGGTCGGTTACGCGGGGGTTATTGTAAAGTAGGATATTGATCTCATCGTCATTCCTGCACATTGTTGAGCGGGAATCGAGTGCTGTCCTACTATTTTCAGATGACCTGAATTTTTAGTCCCTTTGTATTCTGGATTCCCGCTGAAAGACCGCGGGAATGACGGATTAATTCAACCTGTCTGTGCAGCAATAGGGAACTTATTTGTTTTATACTTTTGATGTAACTTCGGAACCGGCAGCTGTTGAAATAAAATAGTTATTATTAGTATATTAAAAGTCCTTATGCGATGATATTATCAAATCTGTGGAGGTTCAATGAACAAAAAAACTGTCACCATTTTCTCTCTGTTTCTCACTGCTGCGGTAATCATTTCGGGATTGATGGGCAAGACTATATCGGCCCAGGAAAAGGCGGCTGAAAAACCTAAAGATTCATGTATCACATCACAATGCCATGCGACTATGGGCAAGGACAAATTTGTGCATGGACCCGTTTCGGCGGGCGAGTGTACCGTCTGCCATGGCTCACTTTTAAAACACAAAGACAAACCGGAACAGAATAAATTCGGAAAAGTGAAGGACGTTGCCAAAAAATGTTATTCCTGCCATGAAAAGTTCAAGGCCAAGAAATTTATTCACAATCCGGTGGAGGAAGGCGAATGCCTGGCCTGTCACAGTCCTCATGGGTCTCAATTCAAGTTCCAACTCGTGGCCAAAGGAAGCGAACTCTGTTTTAACTGTCATGACGAGGGGATGGTTGCCGGCGCATTTGTTCATGGGCCGGCTGCTGTCGGAGGATGCGTAGCGTGCCACGATCCCCACACTGCTGATTATGCAAAAAACCTCAAGGAAGAAGGGCCAAGCCTCTGCTATATGTGTCACACTGACAAGGCCGAAGCTATCCATAAGGCTGAATTTGTTCATAAACCGGTCGCGGAAAAATGTACAAGCTGCCATAATCCACACTCTGCCGCAAAACAATTTATGCTCCAGTCCCAGGCGCCAGACTTATGCCTGGATTGCCATAAAGACAAGAAAGAAGAGATAAGCACCGCGTCAGTCAAACATGGGGCGCTGCAGGCTGAAAGGTCCTGTCTCAATTGCCATGACGCTCATATTTCGAATATTGCAAAGAACCTCTTAATGGAGCCCATGGACCTGTGCATGAGCTGTCATGACAGGGAATACAAGAGTCCTGACGGAACAACTATTATGGATATAAAGAAGTGGCTGGCAGAAAATACCGACCAGCACGGGCCCATTAAACAGAAAGACTGTTCCGGATGTCATAATCCTCACGGTTCAAATAATTTCAGAATACTGAGAAACCCATATCCGCCTACCTTTTATATGCCTTTTTCAGTGGAAAATTACAACCTCTGTTTCAGCTGCCACGAAAAAACGATCGTACTCAACGCTGAGACCACTAAACTGACCAACTTCAGGAACGGGAATGAGAACCTTCATTTCAGGCATGTCAACAAGGCCGAGAAGGGCAGGACCTGCCGGGCCTGTCATGAAACTCATGCAAGCAACTTTCCCAAGCACATAAGGGAAGCGGTACCTTTCGGTGCGTGGGATCTTCCGGTAAACTTTCAGAAGACGGAGTCGGGAGGAAGCTGCACTCCCGGCTGTCACAAACTTAAAAAATACGACAGGGCAAAAAAGGAGATTAACGGATGATACGTATTATACTGAGTCTCGTCATTTTCCTGTTGTTCACCCCCGCGTCCGATGCGATCAGTATATCTTCCGGCAGTACTGCTCCTGATTTCACGATAAACTCGATTGACGGGAAGAGGATTGCACTGAACGATTACAAGGGGAACATAGTGGTTATCATCTTCTGGCGGACGGATCAGGAACGATCAGTCCTCGCTTTGCAAGACGCAAAAGATATACATGATAAATATAAGAGCAAGGGCATGGAGATCATCAGCGTCATGGAAGAAAGTGATAATAAAGAAGATGCGCTTATGATTTTCAAGAATAAAGGAATTGACTATCCTCTGCTTATTGACACCGAGCGGAAGATATACAGTGATTACGGGGTCAGGGTATTTCCGACAACCGTAATTATAGACAAGCAGGGCCTGGTCGCCTATGATATTCCGAGCCACCCTCTTACGTATAAGACAAAACTCAGGGGTTACATAAAAAAAATCCTCGGCGAGATAGATGAAAGCGAACTTGAAGAGACACTTTCCCCCCATAAAGAGGAAGTAGACAAATCTGTCCTGGACGCATCAAGGTTGTATAACCTGGCGATGAAATTTACTGAATCACGAATATTTGACACGGCAATAGACACGGCAGTCAAGTCTGTGAATGCCAATCCTGAAATGGTGGAATCCCGGATCCTCCTCGGTTTTTTGTATCTTGAAACGAAAGAAGCGGACAAAGCGCTTGAGGCATTTCAAAAGGCTGTGGAGCTTGATCCCAATTCTCATGACGCGAAGACAGGGCTGGGCGGCGCGCTTATCTTAAAGGGCGATTTTGACAAGGCAATAGAGGCTCTCAATTCGGCGGCTGTGGCCAATCCGTATCCGCAAATGACCTACTACGAACTGGGCAAGGCTTACGAACTCAAAGGCGATAAGGCCAAGTCAAGCGAAATGTACAAGAAAGCAATTGAAAAGCTTATTGACAAGAAAATTTTACCTGCATCCATTACTAAATGCGATTAAAGATAATATCCTGTACGGTTTTAATATTATTTATTATCATCCGGACCGCAGAAGCGGAACCTGTGACTCTTCAATACCCTCCCGACAACACAGTCATGGAAATTGACCTCCTTAATATTTCGATGCAAGTACCACCCGATTCCGCTGACTTGATAAAAGCCAGGGTGAATGATAAAGAAAAAGTGAATATCATCCCTGATAATACATATGAGTGTTTTACCGTTCCATTAGCACTCGGCAGTAACAGGATAGACATCACCGCAACAAAAAAGGGAAAGCATGTGTTTGACGTGACACTGAATGCCTTCAGGCGGTCTGACCTTGAAAGTGATTATATGAAAATACCGGCGGGTTTTAAAAAAGATAATTTTCACATGGGAGATACTTCCAGGTGCACCGAATGCCACATACTGGAGCCCCGGGAAACTGACAGAAAGCCTGTAAACCCGACGTCGTTCATAGCTGAAGCCTTCGACAAGAAGACCGTTATTCAGGCCACATCCACTTGTTACTCGTGTCATAAGAAACTAGCCGCTGCTCCGTATGTTCATGGCCCTGTCGCAGTCTGGAGCTGCCTGAGTTGTCATGATGATAAATCCACTCCGAAGTACGCGGTGAAGAGGCCTGATACGGAAGTATGTTTCGGATGTCATATCGAGCAGAAAACGGACTGGCAGGCAAAAAAATTCACTCACGGCCCTGTGACTCTCGGCAAATGCACCATATGCCATAGTCCTCATGCTTCCATGTATCCGTTTAATCTTTATAAGGCAACCTGGGACCTTTGTGTAAACTGTCATGTTGACAAGGGAAGCGGGAACCATGTACTCGGGGATTCATTTTCAACGGAAGGCCATCCGACCCGTGACAAGCCCGATCCCGTGAGAATAGGCAAGGAGCTCTCATGTGCGAGCTGTCACAACCCTCATGCGTCGAACTACCCTCATCTGTGGGCCTTTGAAGCACAGGATATGTTTGACCTTTGCAGGAAGTGTCATTTTGATAAGTAAGCCTAAGCGTTTCTCAGCCGGATAATCCCGTCGTCTTTCTCAATCGTCTGAGTTGCCTCGCAAGTTCATAGTGGCAGGTGGGGATGATTTTCTGTAGCACCAATTTAAATTGCAGATTAAGCGGGGCTGTCTTCCGCCTTGAATTGGCGGGTCAGAAGAATTAGTTCTTGACGTGGCACTCAAGACAGCCCTCCTTGTCCCTGCTGGCCCACCGCAGCAGATTTTTGAAGGGACCACCATGCGCCACGTGACATGTCATGCAAAACACCCTGGCATCAAGAATGTCATTTGCATTGCCGGTGGGGATTTCCGCGATGGAGAGCCTTGATGGTTTTCTCGCCCAGTTGTCATAGTCCGCTTGCTTGCTGCCGAATATGCGCACATTAACAGGGTGGCTGTGAGCTTTATTCGTTTCATGGCACGCACTGCAGAAACCGCTCATGCCGGAGATGTAGATATTGTCCTGGTACAACGGATCGCCTATGCCATTGACTCTAATCTGGTGGCCGCTGATATTCGCCTTGAGGTTGCGGTAATTATCGTTGTCATGAGAGTCGTGACAGTTCAGGCATTGATGTATCTTGTGGCCGGTGAAATTAGAGGGGTCGAACGAGCCCGAGGACAGGTCGATGTCGTTGTTCAGGGAATAGGGCGGGGTTAAGCCGGAGGTGTCCACTTTCTTGTCATGGCATTTAAGGCACAACAGATAATCCAGCTTTGCGCGTTTATGGCACTCGGTACATTCCATCTTATCGTGCATGGCCTCGGCATGGTTTGGCAGCAACGTTGCGATGAAGCAGCATATA
>DKBK01000143.1 GCA_002451135.1 Nitrospiraceae bacterium UBA6902 | reverse complement strand
ATTGCTGGATAAGGCTTTTAAGAGATAGCGGATACATATCAGAAACACAGAGTGATACTCTATTACAGGACTGCGAGGAACTCCAAAAAATCATAACCGCCATCCAACGAACAATGAAATCACGAACTTCGTAAATAGTAACGGATTACGGCAATTACAAATTACTAAATACGACAGATCAAAGCGATAGCGAACTTTAAATCGCTATTCATAATTAGTCGTTACACTCGTAATTAGTAATTAAACAAGGCTCGAATCATCCCTCACACAATCAAAGGGGAATTTTTAAAAAGTCACTAACAACATTTACAGTCCCTGTAAACGCATTTATAGTTCAGGACAAATTATGATCATTTCGGGAATAGCGGGGCTGGGAAACGGTTCACAGGCCCAATGATATTGCCGTATCAATTGTCCCCGGAGCAGCAGATCTCTTATTCCCTGTGCGGCTGCCTGTCTGTGTCAGCGTACACAAACATAGTAAAATCATGCGGTATCCTGTCGCGTTGGAATGAAACATGAGGGGAAAGGTTTCTCAACGCGAAATCCGACAACCCTTCCGGGGACACGTAATGCAACTCGAAATCCTTTTTCGGATCGTCAGATGAAAGGGCATTAAAGGCAAGCGCTGTTCTGCAATGCCTGAAGAGCGTTAAGAGCGTGTGCCTGATTGTCTCGTCGATCCCCTCTACTTCCATATTGAACACACCGCAGATGAATATGTAGTCATAGTCTTCATTAAGGATGTCTTTATCGATATCAAAGACCCTGAAATCTTCCCCGGGATATTTCCGCCTTGCCAGGTTGATAAGGTTCTCATTAATATCGAAGCCGGAGTATTGGACCTGAAGGCCTCTTTCCTTTAGAAATCTGTAAAAATCCCCTTTGCCGCAGCCGAAATCAAGCGTCTTACTTTTATTGATATCTCCGACATCGAGCATCATCTGATGACGTAATTCCTGTCCTGCCGCAGACCATCCAACGGCTTCAGGCCTGTCGCCATGAAGCATTAATTTCTTGTCAAAAAGTGAAATCACGTATTCTTTTGAAAGCTCATCCATATTAAAACCATATTACAATGAAAACGTCATTACGGCAATACACCGACCTGGCTGCGAGCGTGACACAGAGTGGAAGTGTCAGGTCTACACTGTTCAGGCAAATCAAGAGTGCTCAGCGGTCAGCATTCAGCGATAAAGACAACTAAGTGCAGAAGCAATAAAAAAATAGAGTCATCTTTAGACAGCTTCCCTGGATGATCTTACTGCGGATTCATCCATCCTTTGTCACACAACACAGCGTGACTCCTTGTCCTAAGACGGCTCTATTTAAAGTTGCGATTTCCTGGAAGGGTGAAACCCTAAAGCTTATCTGTGATTGATAAGGTGTTTTTGCTTTATATGTATTTCATACAAAGTCTGTCCACCGTCGCCTATCGCTCACTAACCGATCTACCCGGTTCTTAGCTCAATCTGACCCAGGATATCGCACTCCCTTCTACTTATATTATAATCCAATTTTATCCGGAATCAAACTAATAATTTATTTCAGTATAAAAAAAGACTTGACAAGGCATCACCATTGAATTATCCTATTATTATGAAACTATCGAACTATACAAAAATCTTTAAGGCGCTTTCGAATGAGCAGCGGCTGAAGATCTTTCTCATGATCTATAAGAACTGCTGTGCTCCTGAAGGGTCGAAAGTCGGGTCGGAATTTCGCCTGGGAGGGGAATCCTGCTGCGGGGCAGAGGGCCTGGAGAAGGCCTTTACCAAGATCTGTGACTGCATGAATCTGTCACGCTCCACCATATCTCATCATTTCAAAGAACTGCAGAATGCGGGACTTATCATATGTGAACGTGAGGGGCAGACCTTCCGTTGCAGGGCAAATGAGCAGGCNNTTGAGTGAGGTGAACGAGGGGAACAAAGGCGCGGGGCACTGTCAGGATTACTGAACCACAGAAGGGTTCTGCATAAAAAATAACGGGGAGGAAGCAAATGAAAACAGAGGAAGCAAAAAAAATTGTGAGGCACGCATACGGTAAGATTGCGCAGGGAAAAGACGGGTGCGGGTGCGGGTGCGGCCCTGACCCAAGGGCATTTGCCAGATCGATCGGCTATTCAGAGGAAGAATTAAACGCCATCCCGGATGAGGCGAATCTGGCCCTCAGTTGCGGCAATCCCACTGCATTGGCGAGTCTTAAAAAAGGGGAAACAGTACTTGACCTTGGCTCAGGCGCGGGTTTTGACTGTTTTCTTGCAGCAGACAGGGTCGGCACCACTGGCAGGATCATCGGGGTGGATATGACCGCTGAAATGATCGAGAGGGCACGTGAGAACGCAAGAAAGAACAGGATTGAAAATGTCGAATTCAGGATCGGTGAGATCGAGAGTCTGCCTGTTGCTGATAACTCTGTTGACGTGGTCATATCAAACTGCGTCATCAACCTCTCCCCGGACAAGCAAAAAGTGTTTCAGGAGATATACAGAGTACTAAAACCAGGGGGAAGGGTTGCGATCTCTGATATCGCGCTTAATAAAACACTTCCCGAGAAGCTCCAAAAGAGTATGGATGCCTATGTAGGCTGTATAAGCGGAGCGCTTCTTGTCGAAGAATATAAAAGGTCTGTAGAGTCTTCAGGATTAAAAGAGGTAAAGATCACTTCTAAAGCAACGTCCAGTTGTATCGATGCAGATACGAAAGACCCGATAGGCAGGGCCATATTGGATGGTTTGGAAGATGGTCAGTCTCTTGATGAATATGCAGTAAGCATTTACATCGAGGCCCGTAAATAATGCTTATCGAGGGACGAATCAGGAAGGAAAGGAGGTGAGATCATATGGAAAAGGATTGCTGCAATATCAAGGCAACTGAGATAGAGAACGGCTATCGCATTGAGATCACCGGCGCGAACATTAAAGATGGCAACTGCTTTCAAATGTTCAAGTCTTTTTGCGATAAACAGAAGAAGACTGATGACAAGGGCTGTTGCTGATTCAGTATGGACACAGAGGGGAACAGGTGGTTTTTACATCTGCTCCTCTCTGTTCTTAAAACGAGTTATGAACAAACACAGGAAATATGGGGTCAGGCCTAAAAATTCAGTTTCCTGATATAATTACCCATGTCCGATTATTACACCCCGATGCGCTCTAAAAACATATACAATCCCCATGATCAAAAACCATTCAAGCTCAGCCGCTCAAAGATCGACCTGTTTCTTGAATGCCCCAGGTGTTTTTATCTTGACAGAAGACTTGGGGTAGGGCGGCCTCCGGGATTCCCCTTTACCCTGAACAGCGCGGTTGATACGCTATTGAAACAGGAGTTTGACATCCATCGTGCAAGCGGTACCCCGCATCCTTTAATAGTGCAGTATAAAATAGATGCGCGTCCCGTGCCCCATGACGACCTGCAGAGATGGAGGCACAATTTTACCGGGGTGCAATATATCCATACACCGACAAACCTGCTCATATTCGGTGCCATAGATGACCTCTGGCAGAACTCAAAGAGCGAATATATCGTTGTTGACTATAAGGCAACCTCGATCAATGAAAAGATCACTGAATTAAACAGGGAGTATCACAAGGGATATAAACGCCAGATGGAGATTTATCAGTGGCTCCTGAGGAGAAACGGGCTCACGGTATCTGATACCGGATATTTTGTCTACTGTAACGGACAGAAGGACCGGGAGGCATTTGACGGGAAACTGGAATTTGAGGTAACGCTCATCCCCTATGAAGGAAATGATACGTGGGTTGAGCAGACAATTATTGATGCGCATACATGCCTTTGCAGCGATCAGGTCCCTGAGGCGGCAGAAGACTGTGATTATTGCAATTATCGGGATGCGGCTGCGTCTGTGCTATAGTTTGACCACAGGGCATGCCCTGCTGCTCCCTCGCCGGGGGCAGGATTAGAAATTGAGTTATAAAGCATGAACGCGTGGAAGTGGGAAAGGCCCTAAGACAGCTCCCTATGGTTCAGGGACGACAACGACATCTCCGTTACGCACGGCAATCGCAAGTTTTTCGTAATCAGAATCTATGGCTGACTGTCTGCCATTTGAGAACAAAAAATCCCAGGCAGCGTCTGCCCACTCCGAATGTTTCGTACCTGACCAGTACGACGGTGCATGGTGTAAATTAAGAAATGGGCCTGTATTGGTCAGGCAATTCACGGGCGTGGCTGCGTGGCAGCTCGTTAAATTACCGGATGTGTCATACGCCCCCTGGTTTCCCAGCTCTGTATAAAACAGGTGCCCCAGCTCGCTGCCCGTTATGTTAAAGCCTGCGGTGGTAGTCCCGTCATACCCGAACACGTAGGGGCCATCCGTGGTTGAAGGCAGCCTCCAGTCGTCAAAAACAGTGCCGCCGAACTCAACCTTCAGGCCTGATGCCCATTGCATCTGATTCTGCCACGTATTCGCAGCATTTGAATAATCATACCATGTGATATTCAGGTCTCTGTCATAGATCAGCCTGTTGCCATGGCTGTCCGTCCCCCGGTCGAGGAGTTCCGCATTGACAATATGCACACATAACAAAAAACTCAACGAACAAACAGCACTACGTATGAATGTTGCCTGTTTCATGTGCACCCCCTGCAGGCACAAAAATTCACCACTCTATAGATATTATATCAGACGGGCCTCCGGGGCCCGTCTTAAAAATTGAGCCTTTCATAATTTAAGGCAAGCGATCAGCAAGCAGTATCAGAACATAACCGCAGTGTCCCTTAAAAAGATTATAGTAGACATTTAACGCATTTCTTGATAAAACGAAGGTAAGGAGATACACGCTGAAATAGACATACCACCCGCGTGGATGCGTCTATATGTAAAATGAAAGATAACAATAAAACCATGGTAAAAATCATTGATGAGATTGTAGATCAGGGGATCATGGATGCGATTGGTGACGGGATCAGCATTCAGGACATCGGATTAAAGATTCTCTACCAGAACCGGGTACATAAGGACTTCTTCGGTGACCATGTGGGGGAATACTGTTACAGGGCTTATCAATGCAGTAACCACAATGGGAAAGAATGCCCTTTGGAATTATCCTTTAAAGACGGGCACACACACGCGGAGGAAAGAGAAGTCCAGACTGATAAGGGGATTTTCCATGTCGAAATTAAGGCATCAAGTGTGTTGAATAAAACCGGAGAAGTTATTGGAGGCATTGAGGTTGTCCGGGACATTACCGAGCGTAAGAAGGGCGAAGAACGAAGAAGGATTGTGGATGAGTTTACACGGAAGGTAAACGTGCACCCGGACCTTGACTACAGGCTTCATGAAATCTGTGCGACGCTCGTTGAGCTTGGCTACAGGATGGTATGGGTCGGCTTACTGGATGTACAGACCAAAGAGGTCATTCCAAAGGCGCAGGCAGGGTTTGAACGCGGCTATTTATCTTCCATAAAGGTGACATATGATGAATCTCCCTTAGGCCAGGGACCTACGGGCAGGGCGATCAAGAGCAGGGAGCCTGTGCTGCAGAATAATATGACGACTGATCCGAAATATGCTCCGTGGAAGGATCAGGCCATGAAAAGAGGATACAGGTCATCGGCCGCCTTTCCTGTGATAGAAGAAGATGAGGTCATAGGGGTCCTGAACGTGTACAATACCTATGATGAATTTCCTGACGAGGATATCGGGTTTCTTCAATCCTTTGCGAATCTCTGCGCCTCGTATATCAAGAATTCCGAACTGGTCGCAAGCCTTCAGGAGCTTTTTCTTGGCACTGTGAATGCCCTTTCTGAGACAATATCCGCCAAGAGTCAATGGACTAGAGGCCATTTAGACAGGGTCACACATTATGCCCTCGATATCGGCAAAGAG
Organism: Nitrospiraceae bacterium UBA6902; assembly: GCA_002451135.1. Taxonomy (GTDB): domain Bacteria; phylum Nitrospirota; class Thermodesulfovibrionia; order UBA6902; family UBA6902; genus UBA6902. Next base: position 1,324 of record DKBK01000143.1, on the reverse strand, counting down.
ATGGGCCTGAATGAAAAGGATTTAAAGAACCTGGAGCTTGCCAGTCTGCTGCATGATATCGGTAAAATCGGCACGTATGAAGAGATCCTCAATAAACCTGCAAAACTTACCACGGACGAGTTTGATCTCATAAAGCTCCATGCCGGCAAGGGTGCGGAGATGCTGTCCACGATACACCAGTTAAAGGAGATAGTTCCCCCGATAAAATATCACCACGAACGATATGACGGCACAGGATACCCCGAGGGGCTCAAGGGAGAGGAAATACCGGTGCTCGCACGGATCCTGTGTGTGGCAGATGCGGTTGATTCAATGTTCGCGGACAGGCCTTACAGAAAGGGATTGGCCATGAGAGAGATTGAAGAAGAACTCAGAAAGGGGTCTGGTACCCAGTTTGATCCCCTGGTGATACAGGCATTCCTGAACACGTTGCCATGATTTTCATATGTCCTCTGAATTTTATTCGGGATAATCATTGACGGTTTAATCCCCTGTATTTATAATACACCCTGATATGAAACGGGCTTATACCGCACCATTACCATATAACACGAGTACGTGCCTCAATTGCCGTAACATGTCGCGGAATTGCCGGGTCGCAGGACAATGAGAAGTCACATGGATTATCTGCTTAATGCTATTCGTATTGACCTGCTCAATCCCAGGACCCTGATCGGCGCGTCGGTGTGGGGCGTGGTCTTTATCGGTGTTGCAGCCGTGCTGGCGGTGGGGATCCGCAGGTTTGCGCGCCGGGTCGAGTCGCGCCTGTCGGACGTGACCGGGCTTCGGTTTGCCAGCGCATTCGCCCAGGTGCTTGCATATGTGATTGCCTTTATCCTGTACGCCCATCTCATTCCTGAACTGCGCGCCATAGGGACAGGCCTGCTTGCGGGAGTCGGCGTGGTTTCCGTTGTCCTCGGTATCGCTGCCCAGAACACGCTTGGCAATCTGGTTGCGGGATTCTCGCTGGTGCTCTACAGACCCATTCGCGTAGGCGACAGCGTGCAACTGGCCACCCCCATAGTGATTCGTCTCGGAGCAACACGGGTGTCTCCCGATTGAACTGTCGTCTCACAGGCGCGTGCAGGTGAACTCGTTCATCTGTGACCTTCATTGATTGTGAAGATGACCTGAGGCAACCAACATTTCAGCCAACAAAAATGTGTGATGTTCAGGTGCTCCGCGTAATCTGAGGGGAGCAAGAATCTGAAAATAATGTTTAATGGGGTGCACTTACACATTTCCCTGAATTTCGTCTGCATGTAAAAAAGGTAACGCATTATTTTATTGACAAGTCCCCTGCATAGGTGATATATTTCTTTGC
>DKBK01000004.1 GCA_002451135.1 Nitrospiraceae bacterium UBA6902 | reverse complement strand
AAGTGGCAGATCATGATCAACGGCGAGTCCTACAAGGTCGTTGTTGCAGAAGCTGCAAAGAAGGCCCTCCAGACCAACCGGGAAAAAACCGGGATGGAGCAGAACCACTTTGAAAGGGTATTCATCGTGAAGGCCGTAAAGGACACAAACGGCAAGAACGTGGCATCAGCCATCGGATTCAGCACAAGAGAGAACAAGATCTATTCCTTTAAAGCAAAGGCAATGATCTGCGCGACTGCCGGAGCAGTGAACTGTTTCAGGCCGAGGTCGGTCGGTGAAGGTATGGGAAGGACCTGGTACCCGGTATTCAGCACCGGTTCCGGTTATGCCTTCGGAATGCAGGCCGGCGCGGAGCTCAGCCTGATGGAAAACAGGTTCGTACCTGCAAGATTTAAGGACGGATACGGTCCGGTCGGCGCATGGTTCCTGTTCTTCAAGGCAAAAGCAACTGACAGCTACGGCAACGATTACTGCGCGGANNCTGGGCGCATCTTTCACTGAGAAACTTGGTGAAAAAGAAGGAAAGAAGAAGATGAAACACCTCGAGGCAGAGGCATGGGAAGACTTCCTCGATATGGCCATCGGACAGGCATCTCTCTGGGCAGCAAAGAACATTGAGCCGGATAAGTCTGTTTCCGAGATCATGCCGACAGAGCCGTATCTCCTCGGTTCACACGCAGGGTGCGCAGGGTTCTGGGTAAGCGGACCTGGCGATATCAAAGGCACCCCGGAGCATTACAGCTGGGGCTATAACAGGATGTCCACCGTTCCCGGTCTCTTCATGGCGGGTGACGTGGTAGGCGCATCAGGTCACAAATTCTCATCAGGTTCACATGCGGAAGGCAGGATGGCGGCAAAGGCGGCAATATCTTATATTCTCGACAATGCAGGCTACACCCCGACTCCGAAGCTGTCCCTTGATGAGATCGCGGCTGAACTCTATCTGCCGTTTGAGATCTATGAGAAGCACAAAACCTACACAACAGAGCCGGGCGTCAATCCGAACTATATCGGACCAAAGGCGCTCCAGGCAAGACTTATGAAGATTTCCGACGAATACTTCGGCGGAGTTGCCACCTGGTATATGACCTCAAAGACCATGCTCGAAGAAGGGCTGAAACTGCTTGAGATGCTCAAAGAGGATGCAGGCAAGATGGCAGCAGCCAATCTCCATGAGCTCCTGAGGTGCTTTGAGAACTACCACAGAATTCTTTCGGTTGAGGCACATGCACGGCATATCCTCTTCAGGGAAGAATCCAGATATCCCGGTTACTACTACAGGGGTGACCACAACAAGATCGATGACGCTAACTGGAAGTGCTTCACAAACTCCAAGTATGATGCAGAAAAAAATACGTGGGAGTTAAAGAAGGTTCCATACGTTCAGATGTTTTCGTAGTTGATGCAATTGGGGAGGGCGGTGCCCTCCCCAAATTTTTTCTTAACATGCAAAATGCAAATTGCAAAATCTGTAACGGCAATTTTTATCTTGCAATTATGTCATCGACTTGTATATATTTCTAAATCCAATCACAGCGGCCTAGCGTGTAATTGACGGCGGATTGGATTTTACAATGTTATATGACTTTTAAATAACCATTTTGCAATTTCCAATTTGCATTTTAAGATTTCCAATGAGTATATTTAACTGCCTATAAGGAGGTAAAGATGGCAGACAAAAAGAAGGTGTTAGTAATCGGAGGAGGTTTCAGCGGGCTCACCGCGGCGGTAGAGACGGCCGAGGCGGGATCCGACGTGGTTATTGTTGAGAAGACAGCATTTCTTGGTGGAAGGGTGGCCCAGCTTAATAAGTATTTCCCGAAGCTGTGCCCGCCCAACTGCGGACTCGAGATAAACTTCAAAAGGATAAAGAACAACGCGGACATTACGATCTACACCCTGGCCGAGGTTGAGAGTATCTCCGGGCAGGAGGGGAATTTCAATGTTACGGTCAAGCTTCATCCGCGGTTCGTAAATGACAAATGCACGGCATGCAACGCCTGTAATGAGGTATGCCCGGTTGAGATGCCGAATGAATTTAATTATGGCCTCGACAAGACAAAGGCCGCGTACATCAATCACAACCAGACGTTTCCCTTTACCTATGTTATAGATGGCAAGCATTGCAAGGGCAAGGCCTGCGCAAAGTGCGTGGAGGTGTGCAAATATGACGCCATTGACCTTGACATGAAACCCGAGACAGTCAGCCTGAACGTTGCGGCAATCGTGCTCGCGACCGGATGGGAGTCATATGACATATCCAAACTTGACAACCTCGGCGGAGGAAGGATCAAAAACGTAATCACCAACATGCAGATGGAGAGGCTTGCCTCCCAGAACGGTCCTACCGGAGGAAAGATCCTCAGGCCCTCAGACGGCAAAGAGCCGAAGAACATCGCCTTTGTGCAGTGCGCCGGAAGCAGGGATGAAAACCACCTGCCATACTGTTCATACATATGCTGCATGGCGTCCCTGAAACAGGCCACCTATTTAAGGGAGCAGTATCCTGATTCAAAGGTCAGCATCTTCTATATAGATATGAGGACCCCCGGCAGATATGAGCAGTTCTACTGGAAGGTCAAGGACGACCCCGGAGTAACGCTCACAAAGGGGAAGGTAGCGAAGATTACGGAAGACACCAAAACCGGCGACGTTGAACTGGTCGTAGAGGACGTACTGGCAAATAACAGGATTACGGAAAAATACGACATGGTCGTGCTTGCAGCCGGAATGGTGCCCTCGACAAAGGACTCAAAGATACCCGGCGAAATTTCATATACACATGAAGGGTTTGTCGTTCCCGCATTTCTGAAGAAGGGCATGTTTGCCGTTGGATCTCTGAAAAGCCCGGTAGATGTTGCAAGGTCGGTTCAGGATGCCACAGGGGTAGCGATCAAAACCATTCAGAGTTCGAGGAGGTAGATACAGATGGAAAAGAAATATGGGGTATATCTCTGCAAGGGATGCGGCATCGGAGAGGCGGTAGATCTGGAAAAACTGAAGACCCGGGCCGCATTAAAGGGCAAGGTACCTGCAGATATTATAAAAGAGCACCAGGTCTTGTGCAGTCCTGAAGGACTGGAGCTTATCAAGAACGATATAAAAGAAGGCACAAACACCTTAATCATCGGCGCATGTTCCCCGCGTGTCAAAACTGACGAGTTTGATTTCCCCGGCGCGATCACAGAGAGGGTCAACCTGCGGGAATTTGTTGCGTGGACTGCGGAGCCGATGAGCGACGATGCACAGAGCATTGCAAACGATTATATGGTTATGGGGATCATCAAGGCACAGAAAGGCGACCTTCCTGAACCCAGTATCCTCCCGGACCTTAGCACGGCACTTCTGGTAGTCGGCGGCGGGGCCGCGGGATTGTCTGCGGCGCTTGAGGCAGCCAATGCGGGGTATCAGGTCGTCCTTGTCGAGAAGGAGGCGGAACTCGGGGGCTGGGGGGCGAAACTGTACAAGGAAACGCCGAGATCCCACCCGTTTGAAAAACTGGAAGAACCGAAAATCTTTGATAAAATTAAAGAGGTTGAGGCACACCAGAATATCAAGGTGTTTAAATCATCCGTAATAGAAAAGACCGATGGCCAGCCCGGTCTCCTTGATGTGACCATCGGGAAAAACGGCAGCAGCGAGACCGTGAAGGTGGGAGCAGTCATCATGGCCACCGGCTGGAAGCCGTATGACGCCTCAAAACTCGAACATCTCGGGTACGGCAAGCCCAATGTCATTACAAACGTACAGATGGAGGAGATGGCAAAGAAGGGAAAGATCACCCGTCCGTCAGATGGGAAAGAGGCAAAGAAGGTGGCATTTATCCAGTGCGCGGGTTCCAGGGACGCGAACCATCTTCCCTACTGTTCATCGTTCTGCTGTGCGACATCACTGAAGCAGGCCAAGTACGTGAGAGAGAAAAGCGATGATGCGATCGCAATGATATTCTATAAAGACATCAGGACCCCGGGCCAGACAGAACTGTTCTACAAAAGCATGCAGAATGATCCCGGTGTGCTGCTGACAAAGGCGGAGGTCACTGGCATCAGTGACGCGCCGAACGGTAATCTCTATGTTGAGGCCGATAATACGCTTCTTGGAGAAAAAATAAAGGTCGAGGCGGACCTGGTCGTGCTTGCAACAGGCATTGTGCCATCTACCCGGGCGCCGCAGGAATATCTCGACGGCCTTACCGAAGCAGGAAAGAAGGGGGATGAGGCGAAGAAGGTCTACCTCGAATCAACTCCAAAACCGGAATTCATCTTGAATCTTGCCTATAAACAGGGTCCCGAAATCCCGACGCTTGAAAACGCGTACGGCTTTGCTGATTCAGGCTTCATATGCTTTCAGTATGAGACAAGAAGGACGGGAATTTATGCTGCCGGATGCGTAAAGCAGCCGATGACCATGGCGGACGCTGCAGAAGATGCTGCGGGCGCGGCATTAAAGGCGATACAGTGCGTTGAGCATGTTGCAAAAGGCATTGCAGTCCATCCAAGGGCCTGGGACATAACCTTCCCTGATCCTTTGATGATCAAGTGCACTTCATGCAAGAGATGCACAGAGGAATGCCCGTTCAGCGCAATAGAAGAAGATGAAAAAGGCACGCCGTTTTACAAACTCAACCGCTGCCGCAGGTGCGGCACATGCATGGGTGCATGTCCTGAAAGAATCGTATCATTCAAAGACTTCAGTGTTGATATGGTCGGAACCATGATAAAGTCCATTGAAGTGGATGAAGACGAGTTCAGGATAATAGTGCTCGCATGTGAAAATGACGCGTACCCTGCATTGGACAGTGCCGCGATAAAACGCATTAAATTAAATCCCAAGGTAAGGATTATCCCTGTCAGATGTCTTGGCTCAATGAACCTGGTCTGGGTGTCGGACGGATTCTCAAGGGGTATTGACGGCATGATGCTGCTCGGCTGCAAGTACGGGGAAAACTATCAGTGCCACTTTATCAAAGGGAGCGAACTTGCGAACTATCGTTTCAGTAAAGTGAAAGAGACACTCGACAAGCTGCAGCTGGAATCAGACAGGTGCCAGCTCGTACAGGTCGCGATTAACGAATACGACAAGCTGCCCGAGATGATTAACGACTTTGTCGAGAGGGTAGAAGAAATAGGACCGAATCCATTTAAAGAATTCTAATATGAGTTGTCAGTTGTTAGTTGTTAGGTGTTCTTCTGAAAACTGAAAACACACAACTAAAAACTATTGAGGAGGGATAGATGGCAGATGCAACTGTAGTAAAACCTGATTTAGATTTTGTAAAGGGTGTAATTGCCGCGGGGGGAGAGTCCCTGAAGAAATGCTACCAGTGTGCGACGTGTACGGTCGTATGCAATGTGACCCCGGATAAAAATCCCTTCCCCAGAAAAGAAATGCTCTGGGCGCAGTGGGGGCTGAAGGAAAAATTTCAGGGGAACCCCGATGTATGGCTCTGCCACCAGTGTAATGACTGTACGGCGTACTGCCCCAGGGGGGCGAAGCCGGGCGAGGTGCTCGGCGCCATCAGGAAGCAGACCATCAAGCAGTATTCCGCTCCCGGAGCGCTGGTAGACATCGTCAATAAAAAAGCCCTGATGCCGTTGATCTTCATCATCCCGGCCGTTCTTCTCGCGGTCCTTCTGTCTGCGGCAGGCACGTTTAAAATCCATGAAGGCGACGTCATATTTTCTAAATTCGCTTCGACCCATTTTCTGCAGTTTGTCTTTACGCCGGTGCTGCTGTTTGGTATCGCGGTCGGGGTCATGGGCATGCGGAAATTCTGGGCGGACATGAAACAGACCAACAAGGTGTATTCAGGTGATTTAATGGCAAGCGTAACAGCCACGCTTAAAGACATTGCGGGACATAAGAAGTTCAAGGAGTGCGATGTGAGCGCGGACCGTTTCACCTCACACTTCCTGGTATTTTACGGATTTGTTGCCGCTGCCATTGCCACCGCAATAGGGGTCCTTTATATTGACATCCTGGGACTGGAGTCCCCGTTTCGTATCGGGTACGGGACCCCCGTTAAAATATTTGGTAACATAGGCGCCATCGGTATTATCGTGGGAGTTATTCTCATGATGAGCAACCGTTTCAAGAACGCGGAAAAATTAGGAGTGGGAAGCTATTTTGACTGGCTGCTGCTTTCAATTATCGCAATTGTCGGAATCTCCGGATTTCTTGCCCAGTTGTTGAGAATGGTCAGTGTCGCACCCATAGCATATCCCGTTTATTTTATACATCTCGTTTTTGTGTTCTCTCTTTTTCTTTATCTTCCGTTTTCAAAGCTTGCCCACATGTTTTACCGGGGGGCTGCCATCTGTTTTAACAAGTATTCGGGAAGAGAGGTGAAGTAATAAGCGGCCGCATGGCCTGAAAGCGGGTGCTTGAGGGAAAGCCATGCTTGAATAAAAAAAGGAATAATAAGCAATTGTATTCCAAATAATCTCAACTAAAAGGGGGTAAGCGTATGAGTAGTACAATTTTGTTTGCGCTTCTTTGCGGAGCGCTTGGCGTGTTATACGCTATTGTAACAGCAGTGTGGGTATCAAAGCAGGACGCGGGAACTACGAAGATGCAGGAGATCTCAAATGCCGTGAAAGAGGGAGCGTATGCGTTCCTGGCACGTGAATATAAAACCGTTGCAATGGTGGCTGTGGTCCTGGTTGTGTTGATTGCTGCCATGGGACTTGGCACCTGGACCGCGATCGGCTTTATCGTCGGCACGGTTGGTTCAGCGCTTGCAGGTTTTGTCGGTATGTGGGTTACTGTCCGCGCAAACGTGCGTACTACACAGGCTGCGCACAAGGGTCTTCAGGCTGCACTCAGCCTCGCGTTTAAGGGCGGGTCAGTGACAGGCGTTATGGTTGTTGGTCTCGGAATCATAGGACTTGCCGGTTTTTATTTTATCGCAAAGCAGGCAGAACCTGAGATGGCATTCCATGCACTTGTGGGACTGGGCTTCGGATGTTCACTGATGAGCGTGTTTGCCCGTATCGCAGGCGGTATCTACACAAAGGCTGCCGACGTTGGCGCTGACCTTGTGGGTAAGGTCGAGGCAGGTATTCCTGAAGATGATCCGAGAAACCCTGCAGTTATCGCAGATAACGTGGGTGACAACGTAGGCGACTGCGCAGGCATGGCAGCTGACCTTTATGAAACATACACCGTTACACTTGTAGCAGCGATGCTGCTTGCCAAGACGGTTTTTGGCGCTGATAGCCCCTGGGTGGAATTTCCGATGATGCTCGGCGGAATATCAATCATCGCTTCTATTATCGGGACATATGCCGTAAAACTTGGCAAGAGCCAGTATATCATGGGCGCCCTTTATAAGGGACTTGCGGTTGCGGGTATTCTCGCGGCAATAGTATTTTATATTGTGACAGGCAAATTTCTTGAAGGCATAGACGCGGCCACTATGGCCATGCACCCTTCATTTACACAGATGAACGTTTTCCTTATGGCGCTTATCGGCCTTGCACTGACCGGGCTGATCGTGGTTATCACTGAGTACTTCACTGCTTCGCAGTATCCCCCGGTGAAACACATTGCAAAGGCCAGCCTGACCGGCCACGGCACAAACGTGATCGCCGGCCTCGCAGTCAGCATGAAGTCAACCGCGGCGCCTGTGATCGTTATCGTTGCCTCAATCCTTGGTGCCTATTCATTGGGCGGAGGGTTTAACAATGATGCAGCGGGCGGTCTTTTTGCTATCGCATTGTCAGCGGTTTCGATGCTTTCGATGACAGGAATTGTTGTTGCTATCGACTCGTACGGCCCGATCACGGACAACGCAGGCGGTATCGCAGAGATGTCAGGACTGCCTGAAGAGATCCGTAACATCACAGACCCTCTGGATGCAGTCGGAAACACCACAAAGGCTGTTACAAAGGGATATGCTATCGGTTCAGCCGGGCTTGCCGCTCTGGTCCTTTTTGCAGAGTATTCCAGATCATTCAGTGAGGCTCTTAAGTTTGACCTTTCAAACCCGATGGTCCTGGCAGGTCTCTTCATCGGCGGGCTGCTCCCTTATTATTTCGGCTCACTCCTTATGGAAGCGGTTGGTAAGGCAGCAGGCAGCATTGTTGAGGAAGTCAGAAGACAGTTCAGGGAGATCCCCGGAATTATGGAATATAAGGCAAAGCCGGAATACGGCAAGTGCGTTGACATTGTCACAAAAGGCGCGATCAGGCAGATGATGGTTCCTGCCCTGATCCCGGTGGTGATTCCCATTGTCGTAGGCCTTTTCCTTGGCAGAGAAGCCCTCGGAGGAGTTCTTATCGGAAGTATCCTTACCGGACTCTTCCAGGCGATCGCCATGACAAGCGGCGGCGGCGCATGGGACAATGCCAAGAAATCTTTTGAAGACGGCGTAAGAGACGACGCAGGCGTGATGCACAAGAAGGGGAGCGATGGACATAAGGCCTCTGTCACAGGAGATACAGTCGGCGATCCTTACAAAGACACCGCAGGCCCGGCGATTAACCCGATGATCAAGGTTATCAATATCGTTGCACTGCTGATCGTTCCGTTGATATAACAATGAATTCTCTCTCTCCCCTTATTGAGGGGGAGGGGAGAGAGTTTTCAGATGTATCTGCAGGGCTGCCCCTGACGGGGGCAGCCCTTTTTTATCTATGGGCGGAATTCCCCAGTCTGTTTCAACTATGAGTAAAGGGCGGAACCCTCGCACCTGCGTCATGGGGCATTTCAGCACTGATGTGGAATAATCAGCAATCATCGTTTATAATCTTAAATTCAATGGGAAGGATATGACATGAGGCAGGACACACCTGTTCAGAAGCAGGGAGGAGTCAGCGCAGTATGGTTTCTCTTTTCATTTAAGGGGCGTATTGGCAGAAAGCCGTATTGGGTCTTTAATCTCGTTGTGTTCCTCGGGGCCGTGATCCTCGGCCTTTTTACGGAGGTCTCCGGGGATGTATATGAAATCACTGAGCCGCAGTTGATGTTCATGCTCTGGATTGTTTGGCCCAGCCTTGCGGTCCAGGCCAAGCGGTGGCACGATCAGGACAAGTCCGCGTTATGGCTGCTGATAAATTTCATCCCGATTGCCGGCCCCATATGGACGCTCATCCAGAACGGTTTTGTCCCTGGCACCCGCGGCCCGAACAGGTTCGGCCCTGATCCTTCAGAAGTTCAGAAAGAAGGCGGCTAAGGAAAGACGAATGGGGTCAGGCTTAAAAATTGAGATATTTGAGCGCTTGAAATATATGATATTCTGCGATACTCTATTGTAACTTAAATTTGCTTTGGCTAAGAGGGGACATGGCAAGGAAACCGAGGATAGAGTACGAAGGTGCGTTCTATCATGTGATAGTACGCGGCAACCGGAGGGAAAAGATATTCAGAGACAATAAAGACTATCTGAAATATCTTGAGATACTCTCACGTTATAAAGATCGATATCACTTCAGTATTTACTGTTATGTCTTGATGAGTAATCATGTACACTTGTTATTAGAATGCGGAAAGACACCGCTGTCAAAAATACAGCAGGGAATAAACCAGAGTTATACAACATATTTCAACCGGAAGCATAATACAGTAGGTCATCTTTTTCAGGGCAGATATAAAGCAATCCTCTGTGACAAAGACACATATTTGCTCTCACTTGTTAAATACATACATTTGAATCCTGTGAGGGCAAAAATATCAACAGACGCAGACCAATATCAGTGGAGCAGTCACAAGTGTTACGCGGGTAAAGACAGCATAGTTGATACTGGCCGTGTTTTAAGCATGTTTTCAGAAGACAGGGGGGCATCAAGAAGGCTTTACAGAGAGTTCATTGGAGATGGAGTTGCAGTAAATCGAGATGCTGTCTATCGAACTGTTGATCAAAGAGTCCTTGGGAGTGAAGAGTTTCTTGATATCGTTATGGAAAAGTATGATGGAGAAATTATAAAGGAGAAAAAAGAAAAGGAATACACATTGGCAGAAATAGCCGAAGGGGTAGAAAAAATAAAAGGCGTACCCCTGAAACATATGCGTGTGCATAACAAGACTCAATATATAACAGCAAGCAGAAAATTATTTATTCTGTTAGCAGCGGAGTATGGTTATAAAGGAAGAGAAATAGCTGGGTATATAAAAAGAGATCCTGCATTAATATCTATGGCGCTTAAAGAAAGAAACCTCCTGGNNCTGGATCTCAACAGCGATGCCGAGTACTGCAGGCCGTCGCCCTTTTTCTCTATGACTGGCGTGGGGAAGGCGACTCTGACGCGGTCTTTCTCTATCTCTACTAAGGTGTTGGTTTCCATGACCCCGACCGCTAATCCGCCCAACGTGCCTATGACGACCCCGACCCCGAACTTTGCTCCGAAATGGTCAGGATCGGCAAGATACACTGCTGAGCCCAGAATAGCTCCTATTGCAGCTCCGTAGAGGGCGTCTCTGAATATTATGTCGCCTTCCGACTCAAATGCAAACGCAGCGCTCTGAAAAATTAATACAGACAAGACGGCTATTACAATGATCTTTTTCATGAAGCCTCCTTCAATGGAATTAATTAATTACTCACTCCTGTATTTACATTATTTCTTTTTCGGGGGCACGGGCTTGCCCATCTTCTTCAGGGCCACCTTCGCCTGTTCCGAGTCAGGGTATTTTTCTACGAGCTTTTCAAGGACTATATTGCCGGTCTTTTTATCGTGCAGCTCATAAAAGGCCATGCCCTGTTTAAGCATGGCCCCGGGGATCTTATCGCTCTTGGGGTTTTTCTTGAAGAGCTCTTCATAGGCAAGGATGGCGTCCTCGTAGCTTTTCTCTTCATAAAAACTCTCCGCTATCCAGAAACGTGCGTTGTCGGAGTATTCATTTTCCGGATACGTGTTTAGCAGCTCCATGAATTGCTCTCTTGCCTCTGCAGCCCTGCCTTCTTTATAGGACTTGTATGCCGACATATAAATGTCCTTGACTTCGACTTTTTGAACTCCGTTGCCGCCTGTGCCTTCGGGCTTTTTCGCATCCTCTATTCCCTTCCCTGCCTTTGCTGCTTCATCCGCGCCGCTCACCGCGGTTTTCTCGGGGGCTGAACCGGCTATTTTTTTCTCTAACCCGGCTATCGCGAGCTCCAGTTCCCTTATCTTTGCGGTAAGCTCTTCTTTACCAGTGAGTAATTCGGCGGAGCTTTTCTCTGAAACATAGCGCGCCTCTTCAAAACGCCCGTTCAGCGCCTGGAATTCAGTCGTGAGCTTCTGTACTTCAATCAGAAGGTCAGAAACGGTTTTTGACGTTGAGATCTGCTTTTCGTCAAGCTCGGTTATCATGTTATCGATCTGTTTTTTCTGACCGGGGATTTCGGTCTCCATGCTCTGAGAGGTCTTCTTGATCTGTTTGATCTCAGACTTTAACGCATTAAGCTCCCACCGTATTCTGCCGACATCGTCGGTTGATGCACAGCCAGAGATAATAAGACAGGCCCAGAGGACCCAGATCACGGAACCCGGACGTATGAGCGCGTTTTTATATATATTCAGACACATATGATGCTCACCTTACCTCCCGCATTGAGATTACTGCGGGAACCTTGATTTCACAATTACAAAATGCGCCCTCCGGTTCTGCTGCCAGCAGGATTCACTCTGATCTGTGCAGACAGGTTTCTCCTCTCCAAAGGTAATGACGATCATCCTGTCAGGAGAGACGCCGAGGGAGCTAAGATAATTCTTTGCGGACTTGGCCCTTTTTTCACCAAGGGCAAGGTTATATTCATTCGTTCCACGTTCATCGCAGTGGCCTTCAATGACAATATTAATGCCCTTGTTCTTGCCAAGATATGCTGCTATGGCGTTCAGGCCCTCTCTGGCATCGGGTCTTATCTCATACTTGTCATAATCAAACAGGACATCCTTGAAAATGGATTTTACCTGTTCTTCTGACGGGACTCCGCTCTCAACGACTGTTTCTCTCCCGGGGGCCTCCACCCTTTCAGTAACGCGTTCTTCCATTATCGTTTCCCCTCTTTCGGGGAGGACTTCTTCTCTCATTACCTCTTCTTTGACAGGCCCTTCCGGTGGGGCAGTCGTTTCCGCCGGCGTGGTATATTTTTTTGCACATCCGAAAGCGGTGATCAGCAATAACATAATCATAAGTTTTTTCATACGCGTAATCCTCCTCCTGAATTATTGTTACTTATTTTAAATATGGTGACCATTTTGGCGATGAGGCATTTATATCTCTGGGTGTAATTCTCTGGTCTCCCTCCATATGCATCCGCATGATATAAATCCCTTTCTTCCCTTCTCTGTCCGAATCATAGGCCAGGAATAATCCGTCAGGAGAAAAAGACGGGTTCTCATTATTCCCGCTGAATGTAAGCTGCCTTACATCAGTTCCGTCAGATTTTACCATGAATATCTGATTTTTTCCATTATATCGTCCCACGTAGGATATGAATTTACCGTCAGGGGACCACGCAGGGGACGTATTGTAAGACCCTTCAAAGGTCAGTCTCCTGACTCCCATGCCGTTTGCATCCATTGTATATATCTGGGGGGTGCCGCCCCGGTCGGACACGAAGGCGATCTTTTTCCCGTCAGGAGAGAATACCGGGGATACATCAATGCCGAGGGCCATGGTGAGTTTTTTAAACCCCTTTCCGTATATGTCAATAACATAGATCTCCGAACTGCCGTCTTTGGAGGATGAAAATGATATCAGGTCATCAGGAGACGTGCCCCCTACGAGATTGAGTCCTGCCGATGAAAAAAGGACCATCTCTTTGTATTTCATAATGTCCAGGATATAAATTCTCCATCTTCTCTCTCTCTCCTCGGCATAGAGCAGATACTTTCCGTTCTGTGTCCAGCTGTGGCTGGAGGTCAGGCCCCTGGATGAAATGCTGACCGATGTCTGGCCGTCCCAGTCCATCAGGCGCAGTTCTTTCCGGCCTGCGTACTTGCTGACCAGGTAGGACAACTTGGTCCTGAAGATTCCTTTTTTCCCTGTTGCCACGAAATAAATATCATTCGCAATGCTGTGGGCCAGCGGACGGATACTGTTTGAGGTGTACCTTTTTTTAAGCACTTCTTTGTTTTCTACCAGGTCCTTAATAGAGAGGATGACCGTGAGGCCGCCTGTTGCATCCACATCAATGTCCGCGATGAGCTCTGCGCCGCGGATGTCCGGATCAACGAATGAAAACAATCCGGTGAATTCAAGATCGCTTTTAATGATACGCTCTATTTCTCTTGCGGTCGGCGTGCGCGGCATATGAAGGGAAACCGGAAGCTGCCTGATTCCCGGAGAGGTTATGTCAATGTAGATTTTTGCGTCCGCGAATGAACGAGCACAGAGCACAGCGCAGAAAATAAAGGCCAGAATAAAAAAAGACGGCCCGTTGTTGCCCCCCGGTTCTTTCTCTTTCGCGTTACGTTTTCTCATCCGCATTATAACTCCTGACTTTTTGCTTCTGAATTTTTACTTCTAATTTCTGACTNNCTGTGTTCATAAATGAAACCTCACTACAAACTCATCCTCCATGGCAGGAGGAGGCAGGGGACCGGCCTTCAGTATCGCCTTCATGGCTGAATGGTCGAATAAATAATTGCCTGATGATGTGAGAATTTTAGGGGAAATTATATTCCCTTTCATGTCTATTTGAAAAGACAGGACAGCTTCAAGGTCTTCGGAACTGAACTGGGGATGGATCCATTCATCCCATATTTTCTGCTGAACAAGGGAGATATACAGATTTATCTCCTCTGCGGACTGGATGCCCGGCAGTCCCTGGCCTTTCGGCACGACCCCGAGTTTGTTCTTCCGGATAATCTCTATGGCCCGGGCCACTTCCTCGTCATCCTGCTGGTCCTGTTCTCTCTCTGCTTCTTTCTGCTTTTTCTTCTTTGACAGTGCCTTTAAGGCCTGCAGTCTCTGAATTTCCCTTGATACCCGTTCAACGGATTTTTCAGGCTCCAGGGAAACCCCTTTTTTGGGAACGACCACTCGTTTGGCCGGAGGCTTGACGTTGACTGCTGCTTTCCCTTTTGCCGGACTCTTTTCTGTGATGGTCTTCGGCGGAACAGTCTCTTTTTCACGGGCGGCTTTTACGGGCCGCTGCACTTCTGCCGGGCCGACCAGATTTACAAAATAATTCTTGTATTCCTTTTCCTTTGTCCTGACCGGAACGGTTGCAAATACGATAAGCAGGAGATGCAGGACAGCAGAGGCGATTACTATTTTATAAAAAGCCGGCTGGGTGCTGACATACAGGGACTGGTTCATTTAATACGCGCTTTTGGCTCTGTCACCATCCCCAGTTTCTCTATCCCGATCTCTCGGAGTTCCCCCATTACCTCAACAACAAGGCCGTAGGGAACGTCTTTATCAGCCTTGAGAAAAACCTCNNGGTTTTATCAAGATATATTTTGCCGTCTTTTTTGATAGTAATATCAACCCGCTCGGGCGTGGTGAGTTCCTTGCCTTTTGCCTGAGGAAGATTAATGTCTATCCCCTGTTGAAGCAGGGGGGCCGTTACCATGAAAATTATCAGCAGGACGAGCATTACGTCTACAAAAGGGGTAACGTTTATCTCAGAAAGAGTCTGTCTCCGTTTCTCCATGTTTCCTCGTGTAGTGTTCCAATAATTCCTGGGAAAAATCCGCCATTGCTGATATATTCCTCCGTGTCCTGCTGAGAAAGTAGTTATACGCCACGACAGCCGGGATCGCGGCAACAAGTCCGGCAGCGGTTGCGATCAGGGCCTCTGCGATACCGGGAGCCACTACGGCAAGTGAAGCGGCCCCGATTCTCCCTATTCCCATGAATGAATTCATGATACCCCAGACCGTGCCGAAAAGACCTATGAAAGGGGCGGTGGATCCGGTTGTCGCAAGAAAGGTGAGATATTTCTCGAGGCGGTTTGCCTCCATGGCCTCAATTCTCTTCAGGGTGCTCCTGATTTCATACCTGCCGGCATCTTCCATTGAATATGCCGCCCTGAAAAGGCTTACCAGCGGACTGAGTGAATGTTTTTTTGTAGAGTGGTAGAGATCATCCCATCCTTTGCTTTTCAGAAACGAATTATGGAATTCTTCCGATTCCTTTTCAACTTTTGAAAGCAGTTTGAGTTTGAAAAATATGATGGCCCATGAGAATATTGAGAAAAACAATAAAATCAGAAGGACAAATTTAACAACAAGTCCTGCTTTAATGATCAATGTTAATACTGTGTCTCCACCCATAATCATAGAAGTTTAATAGAACGGGTATAAAAAGTCAAAACCGCAGCAAAAATAATAAGGCTATTTTATAAGGAAATTTGGATGAGAAATGAGACCGTTTTATATTTTTCTGGTCCGCAACGGAAGTCATTTATAAAATTCGTAAATATACTTATTGTCTTGTTGACAAAACACCGCTGCTATGGTAATTTTCCAGACACTTTGTTCTATGCCGGAGCTCTTCAGTAGTGTGAATCTTTTATTTAGGAGTTTATAATGTTAGACGTTAATGAGTGGTTCTTTGCGCAGCTTGCAAACTTCATACTGCTTCTGATAATCCTTAACGCGATCTTATATAAACCCTTTCTCCGTCTTTTCAGGGAGAGGGATGAAAACACCAGGGGGGCGATCGAAAAAGCGAAGGCCCTCGACAGTGAGAAAGACGGTCTCCTTGCGCAGATCGACGCGAAATTGGCAGAGGCACGGGGGAAGGCAAGGACGACCTTTGAGGCGTTAAGCAAGGAAGGGGCGGACATGCAGCGAAGCGCCCTTGAGGCGACCCAGAATGAAGCAGTCGAAATAAACAGACAAGCAAAGGCCGATCTGGAGGCCGCGACCCAAAAGGCAAGGGCCGCGTTACAATCTGACGTGGAGACGTTCGCAAAACAAATTGTCCAGAAGCTGGTAGGAGCATGAACGCAATTCAATATTCAAAATTCAAAATTCAAAATTTAATAATCATTGTGCTCAATCTGATAATCGTTGCCTCGGTGTTCGCTTCTGAAGGCGGAGGAGCCGGGGAGGCCCACTTTACCTATAAAGACTGGCTCTGGCCGGTTATTAATTTTTTAATCCTGGTCTTTGTTCTGGTCTTCTTTGCACGCAAGCCGTTCAGCGAATTTTTTAAAAACCGCACGGCCTTAATCGAAAAATCTCTCAGGGAGGCGAGTGAAGCAAAAGAAATCGCGCAGAAAACCCTCGGGGAAGTCAGGGAACGGCTTAAACACACCGACCGCGAAATAGAGCAGATACTGGAGGCTGCGAAGAAGTCCGGGGAGAAGGAAAAGCAGGACATCATTGCGGAAGGTGCGCGGTTGAAGGAAAAAATCATTGAGCAGGCCAAGGCCAATATTGAATTTGAATTGCAGAAGGCAAAAGACCAGATAAAATCCGATGCTGCCCTTATGGCGCTTGAGCTTGCAGAAAAGCAGATAAAGGCACAATTGGGGCGTGAAGCACAGGAAGCCCTTATCGATGATTACATAAAAAGACTCGAGGCGAAAAATTGAACAAAAATCAGATCGCAAAAAAATACAGCAGGGCATTGATCAGCAGTCTCCCCATCTCGGAAATGCCTGCGGTCATTGAAGAGTTTAAGGCCTTCTCGCAGCTGATTGATGCAAAAAGGCAGCTTAAGCTCCTCTTTGCAGGCAAGATATTTACCGAAGCGGAAAAGGCAAAGGCATTCGAGGCGCTTTCTCCTGTCCTCAGGCTGAATCCCAATACCGACAAATTTCTCAAACATATCATTATTGAAGGGCATCTGAGTGCAATGAAGGAGATCATTGCCGCGTCTGTCGATGCGTATAATGACCGTCAGAAGAAAGCGACCGCAGTCGTTCTCTCGTCCGTTGCCCTGGAGGGAAAGTTCACGCAGAGGCTGAAAGATGCCTTGCGATTGATGACGGGCAGGGACATTACCGTTGAGAACCATGTGGACGAATCCCTGCTGGGTGGATTTATCGTTAAAGTGGGCAGCACCATATTTGACAGCAGCCTGAAAGGCCAGCTCCGTCTGTTAAAAACGGAGTTAATGAGATAAAAACAATTACGAATTACGATTTAGGAATAGCGAATGAATAAGGAGTAATCTGACCTGCATATTATTCTTCATTCGTAATTCATAATTCGTAATTTAAAATATCACGGGGGTGATTTAATGGACGTTACAGAGCTTAAAGCGCAAGAGATAAGTGATCTGATAAAAAAACAGATCACTGATTTTGAAAAACGTGTTGATGTAAGTGAAATCGGAACAGTCGTCAAGGTCGGCGACGGTATCGCAAAGATATACGGCCTTGACAAGTGCATGGCCTCCGAGCTTCTTGAATTTCCCAATGAGGTGTTCGGCATGGCACTGAACCTTGAGACGGATTCAGTCGGCGCCGTGCTCTTTGGCGAAGATACGCTCATCAAGGAAGGCGACATTGTAAAACGCACAGGAAAAATCATGTCGGTGCCTGTTGGTGAAGCGCTGCTGGGAAGGGTGGTCAACGCGATCGGTCAGCCTATTGACGGCAAGGGGCCAATTAA
>DKBK01000027.1 GCA_002451135.1 Nitrospiraceae bacterium UBA6902 | reverse complement strand
GGGATTACCCAGATAGAAATGGCCAAAGAAGAGCTGATTGACAGGGTCACCCTGACCGACATTATCGACCCTGAAACAGGTGAGATTATACTGGAAAGCAACGAGAAGCTTTCTGAAGCGATGGCAGACAAGATCTTGTCGATAAAAATCCCTTCCCTGCAGCTGCTCTTTATTGACGGGATACGGTATCTGCCTTCCCTGAGGGACACGCTTCTGCTTGACAAGGTAAGCAGCACAGACGAGGCCCTCATTGAAATTTATAAAAAGCTCAGGCCAGGCGAGCCACCTTCAATAGGCGACGCGCGGTCTCTTTTTGAAGGCCTGTTTTTTGATCCCAAGAGATATGATCTTTCCGTCGTAGGAAGGCTCAAACTGAACAAGCGGCTCGGACTTGATGTTCCCCTTGAGACGAGGGTGCTGACGGACAAGGACATTATTGAGATCCTCAGATACCTGTTTGATCTGCGGGCCGGCAAGGGTGAAGTTGATGACATCGACCACCTCGGCAACAGAAGGATACGGGCGGTCGGAGAGCTCCTTGAGAACCAGTTCAGGATCGGTCTTGTAAGAATGGAAAGGGCCATTAAAGAGAAGATGACGCTTACCGAGCTTGAGACGGCAATGCCCCACGACATTATTAATGCAAAACCCGTTATCGCCGTAATAAAGGAATTTTTCGGTTCAAGTCAGTTGAGCCAGTTTATGGACCAGACCAATCCCATGTCCGAGATAACGCACAAGAGGAGATTGAGCGCATTGGGTCCCGGAGGATTGACAAGGGAACGGGCCGGGTTTGAAGTCAGAGACGTACATCCTACACACTATGGCCGTATCTGTCCTGTAGAGACGCCGGAAGGGCCGAATATCGGCCTGATCACTTCTCTGGCTTCGTACGCGAGGGTGAATGACTTCGGCTTCATCGAATCACCCTACAGAAAGGTCAAAAACGGAAAGGTCACGGAAGACATTGAGTATCTTTCGGCTATTGACGGAGAAAATTATGTCATTGCGCAGGCGACCTCGCCCATGGATGCCAAGGGCAACCTTATAAGCGAGACTGTCTCTGCAAGGGTCGGAGGTGACTTCAGGCTGGTTACGCCGGATGAAGTCCAGTACATGGACGTATCACCAAAGCAGATAGTGAGTGTGTCCGCGTCGCTGATTCCGTTTCTTGAAAATGACGACGCCAACAGGGCACTGATGGGCTCCAATATGCAGAGGCAGGCCGTTCCCTTACTGAAGACCAATGCCCCGAGAGTGGGGACCGGGATTGAAGCGGTTGCGGCAAGAGACTCGGGAGTTATCGCGGCCGCAAAGAGAAGCGGGGTCGTGGAGGCAGTGGACGCCTCAAGAATTGTGATACGATGCAGCGACGGCGGAGTGGACATATATAACCTGATTAAATTCTACCGTTCAAACCAGGCCACCTGCGTAAACCAGAAACCTGTGGTNNAACTTTGAGGATGCGATCATTATCAGCGAGCGCCTCGTGAAAGATGACGTGTTCACCTCGATACATATAGAAGAGTTCATGATCGAAGCCCGGGAGACC
This sequence comes from Nitrospiraceae bacterium UBA6902, assembly GCA_002451135.1. Lineage (GTDB taxonomy): Bacteria > Nitrospirota > Thermodesulfovibrionia > UBA6902 > UBA6902 > UBA6902. The sequence continues at coordinate 5,926 of DKBK01000027.1, read as the reverse complement.
AAACTCGGGCCTGAAGAGATCACAAGAGATATCCCCAATATAGGAGAAGAGGCCCTGAAGGACCTGGATGAAAGCGGCATTATCAGGACCGGGGCACAGATAAAGCCCGGAGACATCCTCGTGGGCAAGGTCACTCCCAAGAGCGAGACCCAGCTTACCCCGGAGGAGAAACTGCTCAGGGCGATATTCGGGGAAAAGGCGGAAGAGGTGAGGGAAAACTGTCTCTATGTGCCGCCAGGAATTGAAGGGACCGTCCTGGATGTAAAAGTGTTTACGAGAAAAGGCGCTGCAAAGGACAAGAGGACCAAAAGCATCCAGGAAGACAAGATGGCCCATCTACAGCGGAACCTTGATGACGAGGTACGGATTCTCAAGGAAAACAGTTATGTAAAGGCACGCAAGCTGCTCCTCGGCGAGAAAGTAGCTGAGGATGTAAAAGTCACGGGTATCAGCGGGGTCGTGTGTGAAAGCGGGAAGACGCTCACCGAGAAAGTCCTTGACCAGATACCGGACAAGGCGCTTCGCAAGATAAAACTGTCGCGTGACGAGAAGAGGGAAGAGATCAAACTCATTGAGGACGAAGTCAGCAGACAGGTAAAACAGCTTGAAGGCGATTTTAACGCAAGGATAGAACAGTTCAAGAAGGGGGATGAACTGCCTCCCGGCGTGCTTAAGATCGTGAAAGTATATATTGCCATGAAGAGGAAGATACAGGTCGGCGACAAGATGGCTGGCCGGCACGGGAATAAGGGCGTGATATCAATTGTCGTTCCCGAAGAGGAGATGCCGTATCTCCCTGACGGGACCCCTGTAGATATCGTGCTGAATCCCCTTGGAGTTCCCTCCCGAATGAATGTCGGACAGATACTCGAAACTCATCTGGGATGGGCCGCAAAGGAGCTTGATATTTATGTGTCAACCCCGGTATTTGAGGGGGCCAGCGAAAAGGAAATCAAGAAACTCCTGGTGGAGGCGAAACTCCCGCCGAGCGGACAGATCACCCTGTATGACGGCAAGACAGGCCTGCCGTTCCAGAAACCCATTACCGTGGGGAACATGTATATATTGAAGCTCCATCATCTTGTCGATGATAAAATACATGCCCGCTCCATAGGCCCTTACTCACTCGTTACCCAGCAGCCTTTGGGCGGGAAGGCCCAGTTCGGAGGCCAGAGACTTGGAGAGATGGAAGTATGGGCGCTTGAGGCCTATGGCGCTGCGTACACGCTTCAGGAATTCCTGACGGTCAAGAGCGACGATGTCGCGGGCAGGGCCAGGGTATATGAGGCCATTGTCAAGGGGGATGCCAACCTTGAACCCGGGGTCCCCGAGTCATTCCATGTGCTGATTAAAGAACTTCAGAGTCTGGGGCTCGATGTTGATCTGATCGAGGAAAAGGACGAGGGAGAGAAACGCAAATTAACTTCCTCGAGCAAGGCAAAGGCATAGACGTTGTGTGAAATTGCAAAAATGCAGCTTACGGGATGTTCATAACATTGTTATTAAACCTTACAAGGGGGAATTAAGTGGAAGATATATATTCAATATTTGAAAAGCCGAAGAATCCGACCGAATTTCAGGCAATAAAAATAAAGCTTGCCTCGCCTGAAAAAATACGGGCATGGTCATACGGTGAAGTCAAAAAACCTGAAACCATAAATTACCGTACCTTCAAACCGGAGAGAGACGGCCTCTTCTGCGCCAAGATTTTCGGGCCTGTCAAGGACTGGGAATGTATCTGCGGAAAATACAAGAGGATGAAGCACCGTGGCGTCGTCTGTGACAAATGCGGGGTAGAAGTCATACAGGCAAAGTCGAGGCGTGAGAGGCTCGGGCACATAGAGCTTGCCACCCCCGTGGCGCATATATGGTTTTTAAAGGGCATCCCTTCCCGGATAGGCACACTCCTTGACATGACCATGCGCCAGCTTGAGAAGGTGCTCTACTTTGAAAGCTATATTGTCGTTGATCCCGGCGAGACAAAGCTGAAAGAGCGAGAGCTTCTCACTGATGAGGAATACAGGAAGCATGTCCAGGAATTCGGTGAGAAGTTTAAGGCGGGCGTGGGAGCTGAAGCAGTAAAAGAGCTCCTCATGACCCTGGACCTCGATAAACTCGCGAAAGACTTACGGGCAAAGATCATCGCGTCCTCGTCCCTCGGGATCAAGAGGAAGCTGACAAAAAGATTGAGAGTAGTAGAGGCCTTCAGAAAGTCAGGCAATAAGCCTGAATGGATGATCATGGACGTTATCCCGGTCCTGCCTCCGGACCTCCGTCCGCTCGTGCCCCTTGAGGGCGGCAGATTTGCCACATCAGACCTGAATGATCTGTACCGGAGGGTCATAAACAGAAACAACAGACTGAAGAGACTTATGGAGCTTAATGCCCCGAGCGTTATTATCCGCAATGAGAAAAGGATGCTGCAGGAAGCGGTGGACGCGCTGTTTGACAACGGCAGGAGAAGCCGTGTGCTTAAGGCGGCAACAAAGAGGCCGCTGAAATCCCTGAGTGACATGATTAAAGGCAAACAGGGCCGCTTCAGACAGAACCTCCTGGGAAAGAGGGTGGATTACTCCGGCCGTTCTGTGATCGTGGTAGGACCGGAGCTTAAACTGCATCAGTGCGGTCTGCCCAAGNNGACGGCGACCAGATGGCCGTGCATGTCCCGCTTTCCATAGAGGCCCAGGTAGAGGCAAGGGTGCTGATGATGTCCATCAATAATATCCTCAGCCCTGCAAGCGGGAAGCCTATCGCGACACCGACACAGGACATGGTCCTCGGCATATACTATCTGACAAAACTCAAGACGGGTGCAAAGGGCTCAGACAGGATATTTTCCGGGCCTGAAGAAGTGAGAATTGCCTTTGATGCCGGGATACTTGATCAGCATGCCCCGATCAAGGTAAGGATGAACGGTTCATTTGTTGATACCACGGCAGGACGTATTATCCTGGGCGAAATACTGCCTGAAGGCATGGCATTTTCTATGGTCAACAAGGAAATGACCAAGAAGGAAGTGGGAAAACTCGTTGAGTTCTGCTTTAAGAGGCTTGGCAGAAAAGAAACCGTTGTCCTGCTTGATAATATAGAGAAACTCGGCTTTACAAGCGCAACCCTTGCCGGGAACTCAATATGCATTGATGACATGCATATCCCAAGCAAAAAGCCGGAATTTATTAAAGAGGCTGAACAGGAAGTGCTTGATGTTCAGAAACAGTACGCGGACGGCCTTATCACAAACGGCGAGCGGTATAACAAGGTCATCGATATATGGGCGGAAGTGACGGAGAACATAGCCGATGAAATGATGAAGGAGCTGGGTTCTGAAGGAGTCGAGGACATCAAGCAGTTGTCAGATGAGGAATTAAAGGAACGAAGGTCCTTTAATAATATCTTCATGATGGCTGATTCAGGGGCCAGGGGATCGGCCGCCCAGTTAAGGCAGCTCGCGGGCATGAGAGGTCTTATGGCAAAACCCTCGGGGGAAATTATCGAGACGCCGATTACCGCGAATTTCAGGGAAGGACTCACCCCCCTTCAATATTTTATATCCACACACGGCGCCAGAAAGGGCCTTGCGGATACCGCGCTGAAAACAGCGAATTCCGGGTATCTTACGAGAAGACTCGTGGATGTGACACAGGACGTCATTATACGAGAGGATGACTGCGGGACGCACGCGGGGATTACGGTGACAAGCCTTGTTGAAGGCGGTGAGATCATCGAACCTCTTGAGGAGAGGGTATACGGCAGAATTGTCGCGGAAAATATAAAGGACCCTATCAACAAGGAGAAGATTGTTGCACGGAACCAGGAGGTGACCGATGAACTGGCGGAGAAGATCGTGGCCGCCGGTATCGACAGGGTGCTGATCCGTTCGGTCCTGACCTGTGAATCAAAATTCGGCGTATGTAAAAAGTGCTATGGACGCGACCTCGGCAGAGGCGGAATTGTGGAAATAGGCGAGGCGGTCGGGATCATGGCCGCACAGTCCATCGGAGAGCCCGGTACGCAGCTTACGATGAGGACCTTCCATATCGGGGGTACGGCCACGAGACTGGTGGAACAGACGGTCCTTGAGGCAAAGAACAGCGGGACGGTCAAATTCATTGAGCTGTCCACTGTTAAAGACAGGACCGGGTCCCTGATCGTGATGAACCGCAACGGCAGCATTGCCATAACAGACGCCAAGGGCAGAGAAAGAGAAAAATACACCGTGGTGTACGGGGCGAAGCTGAAAATCAAGAACAACCAGAAAGTTGACGCAGGACAGCTGCTCGTTGAATGGGACCCGTATTCGCTCCCTATTATTACGGAGGTCGGGGGAAGGATCGCCCTCGGAGATATCGTTGAGGGTATATCCGTAAAAGAGGAAGTGGACGAAGTGACAGGACTTGCCCATAAGGTCATCATCGAATACCCGGCACATATGAGGCCGAGGGTTTCAATAAAAGATGAGCACGGAAAGGCCACCCTGAGGATCCCGGGCACAAACGCACTTGCGCGGTACCTCCTGCCTTCGGGTTCGCACGTCCTCGTGGACAAGGGCGCAATTGTTCATCCGGGTGATGTGATTGCCAAGATCCCGAGGGAGACGACAAAGACCAAAGACATCACCGGCGGTCTTCCCAGGGTAGCGGAGCTTTTTGAGGCGAGGAAACCCAAGGAGCAGGCCATTGTGAGCGAGATAGACGGGGTTGTCGAATTCAAGGGATTCCACAAGGGAATGAGAGTGGTGAATGTCAAGGGAGGAACTGACACGAGGGAATATCAGATTCCCAAGGGCAAACATCTAAGCGTGCATGAAGGTGACTGGGTCAGGGCAGGAGAGGCCCTGATGGACGGCTCCATCAATCCGCATAACATCCTCGAAATACTCGGACCCAATGAGTTGCAGAGATACCTTGTGGATGAGGTGCAGAAGGTGTACAGGCTTCAGGGTGTTGCGATCAATGACAAGCACATCGAAGTCGTCGTCCGCCAGATGATGAAAAAGGTGAAAATCGAAGATTCCGGTGACACGTATTTCCTTGCAGGAGAACAGATTGATAAGGCGGTATTTGAGGAAGAAAACATGAGGGTCATCAAGCAGAAGGGCAAACCGGCCCAGGGGCAGCCCATACTGCTGGGTATTACCAAGGCCTCTCTTTCCACAGACAGCTTTATCTCAGCCGCATCCTTCCAGGAGACGACGAGGGTGCTTACCGAGGCCGCGATCAACGGCGCCCAGGATGAATTACGAGGGCTGAAAGAGAATATCATCATGGGAAGGCTTATCCCTGCGGGCACCGGGACCGACATGTACAAGGAAACTTTTGTAGAGACTCAGGAAGGCTTCAGCAGCAGCTATTAAATAACGTCAGAAGTCAGAAGTGGGAAGTGAGGAGTAAAATAATTTACCTCTTGCTTCCCGCTTTCTATTTTAAGAAGTCCCTGAACGTCCGTGGCTGAAATATCATTATGAAATTCATCGCTGATTCCATGCTGGGCCGTCTCGCGAGATGGCTGCGGCTGCTCGGACATGACACGTTATATTATCCAGATATTGATGACAGTCTTCTTTTGAGGATCGCGCGGGAAGAGGACAGGATGCTCCTTACGCGGGACACCCGCCTGGTGAAAGTCAGGGGGCTGAAGGACTTTTTGCTATTGGATGAGAATGACCCCTTTGAGCAATTAAAGAAAGTGATCACAACGTTTAACCTGAGTCCTGCTGAAACCCGCCTCTATAGCAGATGTTCCCTCTGTAACAGTCTCCTGGACACGGTGCCGAAAGAGCAGGTCAAAGATCTTGTTCCGAAATATGTCTATCTCACGACAGAGAGTTTTAAAAAATGCATGAAATGTGAGAAGTGTTACTGGGAGGGGACGCACCAGGAGAGGCTGAGGGAGAAGCTGCGGGACGTAATATATGGGGATTAACGTG
>DKBK01000158.1 GCA_002451135.1 Nitrospiraceae bacterium UBA6902 | reverse complement strand
ATATTTGTCCCGATATATTCAGCAACCGTGTGATGACGCGGACGTCCCTCACTTCACCACGTTTTGTTCTATGCTTCACTTCAAATTCGCCACTGCCGTTCTCGTGCACTTCGCTGATGCTGGCTGCAATCTCTTCCGGGCGCTGGAATGCATCGATATCAGAAAGATGCAGGCTGGCGAATTCTTCCCTTGAGTATCCAAGCGTCCGGTGTGCCATTGCATTGAAATCAGTGATATTCCCTTTATTGTCTATCAGCAAAATACCGTAAGGTGATTGATCAAATATTGTGCGGTAGCGAAGTGCTGCTTCTTGTACTTTGTTCATATCAATGGTCCGCCTTTTGTGCGTTCAGGCAACTGAAACACCTTACCAAAGTTGCCGTATTTCATGCACCGTAATGCGAATGAATTATCTTAACAAAACTCGTTCTGTTTGAGCTTTCTGTAACGTGTTCTTAATCCTGTTCCGAGTATCTTTGCCTCTTTAGTATTACTGCCTCCGGATGTAACCAGGGCATCATACACAAGCATTTATTTAAAGAGGCTGCCTGGTACTTTTCCCGTTGCCCGTCTTTCAGTCATCAATGTGAGAATACGAATTGTTAAACACGTATGCGGTATGATATCCTCACAATGCGTGATTCAGGCTATAGGTACTGACGGTCCTTTTGTAAAGACGNNAATGAAAGTAAGCTGATAAAATAAGATACTATTTTTTTCATCGTCTCCTCCTTTCCATTTCTTGATTTTTTGCTACATGTGCGATCTCATTTTCTGGTCAATGCAAATAGAATACCAGCGGGATGTTGGAGCGGATGGAAATATTTAGAAATGCTCACTTGTACTATCTTGCACTTATTTTCTGAGTGTATGCCGGTGCCCGCGCATGGTGATATTACCGAACACGTTTGGTGAGTCTACTGGAATATGAAAGGATGCTTTTTCTATACAATGGAGTTCCCATCCTCTGAATGCAAAGGCCGCATTCATAAAATCTCCGACTGTTCGGATGTCTGTCCTGCGTGATGCAGACTAAGCATGTTATAAAGAAACCGCTATTTTCCATCGGGCGGCGACAGGTAATACCTGAGGCACTGATCGNNCCCATGTTTCCAACTGTAAGCATATAAATAAATTGTTTTTTTTATATTCCCGAAATTCCTTGATTATTGATATAATAGGCATAGTGTTTGCTTACTATTAGTAGAACGATTCGAATATGCTCCGTCGTATCATGATTCGGAGATTATGAAATGATATGAAACAAGGAAAAAGAAAAAGAGGGAGACTGACCCTCCTCGCTGCGCTGACATACTTTCACTGTATGCTTTTTGTCAGTATTTCTCACGCGGTGGTAATGCCGGTTTATGAAAGGCTCCAGCCGATAACGGTAAATGCACCGACGGCGGTGGCCCTTGATGAGAATGGAAACATTTACGTAGCGGAGTCGACCAATAAACATGTCAGTATTTACGGTATCAGCGGTGACCTCAGAGGGATCCTCTCGGGATTTAAAAGTCCGATAAGCGTTGCGGTTGATGGAAGCGGCAGGATATACGTGGGTGACAAAACCGATGGTTGTGTAGCGGTGTATGATTCAAATTTGAACCTCTTGTTCAAGCTCGGCATAGGAGACGGAGAATTTATCCATCCCAATGATATCGCAGTAGACAGCTCGGGAAAGATCTATGTCGCAGATGTGGGGATGGCCTTAATCAAAAGGTATAATCCCGACGGTTCCTATAACGGGTCTCTCGGGGGGCCTGGCAGCGGGACAGTGCCGACTCCGGACGGCAAATTCAATAAGCCGAAGTCAATAGAGATTACCGCCGCAGGAGAGATTATTGTGCTTGATCTCGCCCTGACCTACGATTCGTACGGGACCTTGGTTAACGGCGCGCGTATCCAGAAATTTAATCTTGATGGTAGCTTTAAAAGCAGTCTCACCAAGTACGGGATGAATATGGTTAGCGGCGAGATGTTCGTGCCCCAGCACCTGGCGGTAGACGGCGAAGGAAGAATCTATGTCACGGATTCTTTTCACAATGTTGTGCTTGTTTACGGAGATGATGGTGATGATACGAATGGAAGTAATGACGTATACCTCGGTGCTGTATTTGATCTGGATGAACCCCAGAGGACACCTCTGGGAATAACCATAGGCAAAAACAGTAAACTCTATATTGCGTCACTTAGAGCAGACAGGGTAGATGTTTTCGGGATAGAGTCATATACAAACATGGCGGTAACGCCGCAGTCTCTTGATTATTCTCACCCCTGCGTCAACCCTTTACCACAGAGTATACACATAACCAATAACGGTACTGCTAACCTGAACTGGACGGCTGGGGCAAATGAAAACTGGATAACACTTTCCGCGACATCGGGTTCAACGCCGGTTTCGGGCACGACTTCTTTTAGCATGGGAGTGAATCGGTCGGGGCTGGCTGCAGGAAGCTACAGCGGAACGGTAAGTGTCCGCGCGGAATCGGGAGATACGGCGATAGTGAATGTTGAACTGACCGTGCCTCCTGCATTCATTGCAGATGCGGGGACGGGGTATCAGGGAATGCAAGGGCTGCCGGTTTGGCTGGATGGTTCACATTCCACCGGCTGTATCGTTAAGTATGAATGGGATATCGGAAATGACGGAACATACGAGTATTCTTCCACTTCCCCGAAAAAGAGTCACACCTTTGTTTCAAATGGCTCATATGACATAACGCTGAGAGTGACCGACGTTACAGGTTCTGAAAAATATGCAAATGCAACTGCTCTTATTTATGATAACTCCGTACCTGTAGCAAGCTTCACGGGGAGTCCGGTATATGGCACAGCTCCGCTTACTGTGAATTTCATTAACAACTCGACAGGCGATGAGCAGCCATTAACGTATGAATGGGATTTTAACTGTGACACGGCTGTTGATTCCAGTGATGAGAATCCCTCGTACACCTATGAAGCCGGTATATACAGTGTTTGCCTTAGAGTCAGGGATTCAGACGGAAGCGAAGCAGCATCAATACGGACAAACTATATAAGGGTGAATGCCGGGTGTGAAAGTGAAGACCCTGTCGTAAAAATTGATGATGCATGTTATGACACCCTTCAGGACGCCTACGATTATGCAGGAGACGGAGCAATAATTCAGACTCGGGACGTAACTCTCACTCAGAACCTTAATGCAGACCGCAATATTTCTGTTTCGCTGGAGGGAGGGTATAACTCTGGGTATACAGGCAAGAATGGGAAAACAATACTGAACGGTTCCATTACCATGAGTAATGGAACACTTACGATAGGAGACTTTATATCCCAGTGATCTCTCAAACGGGATGTGAGACATGAAAAGCCATATAATCATAAAAATACTCATACTCGGCATACTATTAATATTTACCGCACCTAACGGCAATGCCTTTGATTACCCTCATTTCGGAGGGAACAACATCGGATGCAGTTCCTGCCATTTTATTTATGGTACCGAGCCCACCCTGTTGCCGCCATGGACAGCGCATGTACCTCAGGACATAGATGACACACAGTACAATACCCTCTGCTGGAGCTGTCACAATGATATAGATGCACCTTACGTGAGGACACATTCAAGTCTTCAGATAGATAACGGTTATGGAAACTGGACAATAGAGTGCAGGACCTGCCACAATCCCCACTATCAGAAACAGGCCGACACATACGGAAGTCAAAGTTATCTTTACTCCGGGACGTCGACAAACGTTGCTGCTACCACGCTGACGAAATCCGGGGCGGGCTGGACGACAGATGAATATCAGGGGCAGGTACTTATTCCGAATATTGCCCAGAATAAATACAAGTATAAAATCATAAGCAATACCAGTGATACCCTGAACATTGAGAGCCCGATGGATTTGTCGAAAGCGGCTGCAGGAAATACGTTTGCGATATTCTACGGAAAACTCGTAAACAGCACGATAACGACACCAAACAGCGGAAGCAAGTCAGTAAAATTATTCCGTGAAACGGGTACTAAATCGTTTGCTGATGGTGACGGGACATATGACGGGATTTGTGAAGTCTGTCACACACAGACACTGTATCACAGGAATAACTCTTCCGGGGACCACGATCATAATGTGAGTGCAGGATTCAAGTGCACGTCATGCCATCAGCATAAAGATGGCTTTAAACCGGGATGCGAAGGCTGCCACGGCTATCCGCCTGTGGGTGTGAGCACGCTGGTATCTATTTCCGGGGGGACAGGTTCTGTAACAGCCGGTGCTCATAACAGGCACGTAAACATAGAAGGCATTGGCTGTATAGTTTGTCATTATAACAGTGCCGGTGCCGGTCCCAAACATAACAATGCGCTTACGGTCACAATGGGATTCTCTCTTTTCAATGGAGAATATCTTGGAGGGGCATACAACGGGCAGTCGACTGTTCATTATGACAGCAGTGAATTAAATACTACTGTAACCGATCCTGGATCAGGGGCTAAAACATGTTCAAATATATACTGTCACAGTAATGTCCAGAACAGTACGGGTACGGGAGTAGCTACCTCATATGCCAGTCCCCAGTGGGACGGCGGGGCGCTTATGTGCACCTCCTGTCACGGATATCCACCGAACACGGGGACGCATCTTAAGCATATCAATTCCACCCATCATGCTGAACCGTGGCTGCCGATATCGTGTGACAGCTGCCACCTAAATCATATCCATGTGAACGGAAATCTGGAGGTTGATGATAACTGGACATTGTCTTATAACAGTGATGGACCTCCCGGTAATGGCTACGGGTTCTGTGCCGGCGCCTGCCATGAAGGCGCCATCTGGAAGGGACCGGCTATTTACTGTATCGATTGCCATATAGGCGAGGTTGACAAACTCGGCGGCGTCCCAGTGCCTGCGCCACAAGCATCACCAGTAATAATTCCTGAGCCGGATGTTAATAGTCTTACTGATATTGCAGTCACCTTGGAATGGAACCCGGCTCCATCGGCAGCCGGTGCCCCGTCATATACAGAATATTATGTTCAGGTAGATGACAATGCGGCCTTCAATAGTCCCAATTATAACTCGGCCTGGTTAACAGGGACAAGCTGGACGGTCACCGTCCAGACAGCGACTACCTGGCACTGGAGGGTGAGGGCGAGGGATGCAGTGCGACCGCAGCCACTGCTGCAATCTGCATGGCAGAGCGATACATTCATAGTGACATCACCGGGGTCACCTCCCGCGCCAACACTCGTACCTGAACCTGACTTTGACAGTGGAGTCTCCGACCAGGTTACACTTCAGTGGGGAGCGGTTACGGACCCTGAGGGAGATCCTGTGCAGTATTATGTTGAGGTCTGGTTTTGGTTCAACACCGATCCGGCGTTTAATTCAGGCTGGATTTCAGCAACACAATTTACGTTTTCGACGAGTTGCAACGGGACTTACTGGAGGGTCAGGGCAAGGGATGCCATAAGCGGGGCAGTATCTGCCTGGTCTTCTACTGATTTCTTCTGGGATATAGCCTATTGCGAAGAGGAGTAGTTTCCCCAATGATCCTGCTGTTGAGCGCTATCCTGATGATGTGAAACATATGCGATATAAAATAGAATTTAATACCCGTCTATATTCTTGACCTTATCTGTGAAAGCTGTGGCTGTTTCTTCTTTTCTTAGGTTTATTGGGGTTAATAAGAATATTTTTCGAGTCTTTCGAGCATCTCGATATGAAGCCTCTCGGTTGGTATCATACGGAATTCAATTAAGTTGGTTTCTCCTCCGGAAGCGCCCACAGGTATGGCAGTGATAGCAAAGTATGTACCAAATTTCTGTTCGAGTTCCGGCTCTACCGCATACAGCGAGTTCAGTACCAGGGCGGTCCTTTCCTGGACGCGATATCTGAGTTCTTTATTCAGTTTTGTATCAGCGGTAAACGGGAGGTTTGTACTGACCAGGATAAGATTGATACGTTCCCTGATATCCCGGTCACTAAGAATAGAGAGGAAAAAACGGCTCAGTTTTTTGAGTATTAAAGGGTTTGATCCTTCCGTTCGATGAGTAGTAGAAAACAAAAATGACTGGTCAATCAGGATAGAGCCTTTCCTGAATTTTATTGCGTTTCCGGCTGTCCCGAATTCCTTCATGAGCAGGGTGTTGATGTCCTGATTAAATTTGATGCGGGGTTCCGAAACAGCCAGGGCAGGTTCCAGGAATCTCTGGATTTTAATGGCCCGGTAATACAATAAAGCGCTCAAGAGCAGAAGGCCGATAAGCGTCATGCTGAGTATCGGGCCCGGTGGCATGATAAATTTCCTGATATAATTATTCTTCATCTCAAAGCTGATCATCCAGCAGGTTCAGGTTTTTTATCGCATCATCAAAATCTTTCTCTGATATGGCCCGCGGCTGATGTATGGCCATGTTTCTTATTTGATACAACCGCCGGAACAATCCTTTCCGGTATTTGCTGACGAGACTGGAACGCTCCAATTCCTTCGGGCAATCTGAAAGCACAGGGATAGAGCGCCCAAGGACCTTCCTGGTAAAAGACTTGAGCTGATTTTCAAGATAATGACCTAACAGGAGAGACCCTACTACCACATCCCCCTTGCGATAGTACTCCTTCGCTTTTTCAGGGGAAATAGCAGACTTGAAAATCTGGATATTCTCATGAGACTCATGCTCTCCGGGGGCAATATCCTGTATCTTCTGGTATATCTCCTGGCACTTTTCTATCATGTCCTTTTCGAGATAAGATTCTGCAAGCAGGAACAGGTCCCGTATTTTATCTGCCCCTTCATTCTGCTTGAGGGCAAAAGAAAATGCACGGCGCAGGGCTTCTGTTTTGTCATCTTTTTTATCCAACACATCGAAATGCCTGGACCAGCGTTTTCCCTTTAACACATTATCTTTTGTAAAACGGAAGACTTTCTCCAACACTTCGCTTTTATCGAGTTTCCCGCTGACAATGATGATATTCAGTGTCGGGTGGTTTTCGAAGATCTCGGGCAGGGCATCGATACCTTCATTCAGCCGGTCGAACTCTATATCCAATGTCATGAGGTCAAAAATCTGGGTCGTTAAAAGTTGTATCGCCTGTTTGACGCTGGATGCCTCGCTAAATCTTATATCAGAGGTCTCTGTGCTGAGTGCCCGTTTAATTTCAAGCTTCAGCAGTTCCCTGTCCTCATGTTCATTGTCAGCTACCAGTACTTTAAACATCAGAGGGTCTCCTCAACAAGCGGCAGATTAATAATTATCTCTGTCCCCTTTCCCGGGGCAGTGTGCTCTTTTCCTACCTTGATTTTCCCGGCATGGAGCCCGACCACATATTTGGCGAAATATAGTCCCTGCCCCCAGCCCCCTTCAGAAGCCTTGCTTTTATAAAAACATTGGTCAGCTTGCTGCTCATTCATTCCAATACCCTGGTCCCGAAACGACAGGGCAACATACCGCCTGTTGCTGTCAATGTCCTCTGAACAGGAGAATGCAATAAGCGCACGTTCCTGTTCAGGTTTTTTATACTTTATGGAATTATCTATTAGATTTTCAAACACCGTCTTTATAAGAGTCTGTGAAGCAAAAATCACCGGAGCAGGTGGTGTTTCCTGAAAAACAAAGTCAGCCAAATCTCCGTATTGTCTGGTCAGGGTAACAAAAATTTCTTTCAGGTCGACCTTTTCAAAGCTTACGAGAATGGTTTCCCTCTCATCCGAGATCTTTTTGAAAATATCAATGTCCGCGAACAGCTTTTCCATGTTGTCGTCAAGACGTGCCTTCACCTCCACAGGAAGGTCATAAAGCAGGTCGATCCGGCGCTTTATCCTGCCAAGGTTGTTCTTGAACTCATGACCGATAGTGGCGGTGATATAACGAATAAATTCGTTCCGCCGGGCAATCTCCTGGTTCTTCAGCAACAGTAATTCATTTTCTCGTGCCCGCCCCTGTTTTTGCTGATACACAAAAGTGAGATACACGCAGAACAGGGCGAAGGTGACTATCATTGAAAGAAATGCATATTCTGCGACTCTCTTTGACCCGACAAGCTGCACCTGCATAACAGTGAGAAGCCCTTCCACAGAGGAAGAGCTGGGACCGGAAGCCGGTTCTTTCCACGGCATCAGCCACGGCATGAGTCTGTCAAAGGGGGTGATAAAGCGGTCCAGGTAAACCATGCCCAGCAGCAACCAGATAAAGACCGCTACAAGCACCATCAACAAATACCTTGTAATGTTAAGAGTCTCCTTGATTGATATGGTCATGAACAATTTTAACTCTTTTACATCTTTAATTTCTCATTGACCGCGCCTCCGTGCTTAAACAACAACGGTAAGATTTCCCCATCCGATTAATAATATCTGATATTTTCCCCATAGCTATAATGTAATATTGAATACGTCCGGGGGGCCCGAAAATATTTTCTCTGCAGTTTACGTTGTTCAGGTTCTCCGGGTGGACACGAATAAAAAAGGGACTAAATTATTAAGCGTGTAACATAATGGACAGTGAAGCCGCCCATACGGTGTTTGTTTTGAAATTATCAGGGCCGGACAACATACATAATACACTCTCTGCAATCAAACCGCAGTTTATAAATCCCATCCCTGTTATACAGAAAGAGCGGTTCGTTCAGTGTTTCCCTTCCGGAAGCCGGATGGTCATTAACGCAAAACCCCAATTCATGCCTGAGGCAATGCTTGGTAGTCATTACAATAATCTCACCGGGGGGCATCGAGAGTTCCAGCGCTGAATCAATCTGGGATACCCCGTGCCTTTTATAAAACCTGCGGGCCAGCTTATTGGATACATTAAAGCTGAAGTCCAATTTATT
>DKBK01000029.1 GCA_002451135.1 Nitrospiraceae bacterium UBA6902 | reverse complement strand
GCCGGCAGATATGATAATTATATCCGGTCGTTTGCCAGAGAGCTTTCATCATTCCCCCGCACTATTTTTCTCAGGGTATTGCACGAAATGAACGGTAACTGGTACCCGTGGTGCGGTACGGTAAACGGGAATTCTCCAGGCGATTTTATCTCTGCATGGGATCATATTCGAAATCTCGTCAACAGGGAAGCCCCTTTCAGGATAAAATGGGTATGGAGTCCCTATGCTGACTCATATCCCCTGACTCCGTATAACAGGATGCAAGACTATTTTCCCGGCGATGAGGTGGTAGACTGGCTGGCAATCGACGGCTATAACTGGGGATGCGACAGGGAGTGGTCACAATGGCAGAGTTTTGAAGATATTTTTTCAGATGCCTACAAAACACTGACTGCTCTTAGCCATTGTCCGATTATGATAGGGGAGATGGCCAGCACGGGGACAGGGGGAAGTAAAGGGGCCTGGATAACTGAAGCGTTACATGTCATTGAGACTAAATTCCCACGCATTCAGGCAGTGATCTGGTTTGATGTCCACAAAGAATGCGACTGGAGAATTGCGTCTTCTTTTGAATCACTAGAGGCCTTCCGCTCCGGCATTACATCATTCAAACGGATGACTTAATAAACAAATGCCGTTCACGTAACACAGGTGCTAAAAAGAAGGGCGCTTTTTCCCCTGGTTAGGTGATACTGCCAAGGCCCATAGCTTTTCTTGCCATAA
This sequence comes from Nitrospiraceae bacterium UBA6902, assembly GCA_002451135.1. Classification (GTDB taxonomy): domain Bacteria; phylum Nitrospirota; class Thermodesulfovibrionia; order UBA6902; family UBA6902; genus UBA6902. The sequence goes on along the minus strand of DKBK01000029.1, from coordinate 27,078 downwards.
GCATGGTCTCTATTGCTGCCTGTCTTGCCTTGTGAGAACCTGATGACAATATATCTTCAAGAAGATCAGGTTTTCCAAGGAAGTGTCTGCGCTTTTCCCATATTGGTTCCATCACCGATAAGAGATTTCTGATCAGGACCTTTTTACAGTCAATGCATCCTATACCGGCAGTACGGCATCCTGCGGCCACTTCCTCGATTTCTTCCTTGGAAGAGAAGATGTTATGGAGTTGATAGACTGGCGAGAGTTCAGGGTCGCCTTTATCAGTGCGCTTGATCCTGTGCGGATCGGTGGTCATCGTTCTGACCTTCTGCTCGACCTCTTTGGGGGTATCAGAAAGATAAATGCAGTTGCCGTACGTCTTGCTCATCTTTCTGCCGTCAGTCCCGACCACCTTGGGAAATTCAGTCAGTAATCCCTCCGGCTCAGGGAATACCTCCCCGTAAAAATTATTGAACCGTCTGCCGATCTCCCTCGTAATCTCAAGGTGGGGCATCTGGTCGACCCCGACCGGTACATAATTCGCCCGGTAAATCAATATATCTGCTGACTGAAGCAGGGGATAGCCGAGGAAGCCGTATGTGTTAAGGTCTTTATCCTTGACCTCTGTCTGTTTTTCCTTATAGGTAGGTACCCGTTCAAGCCAGGTCAACGGCGTTACCATTGACAGCAGCACATGAAGCTCGGCGTGCTCTACCACACGGGACTGGGCAAAGATGGTCGCCCTTTCCGGATCAAGGCCTGCAGCCAGGCAATTAACGAGGACATCTTTTACATTGTCCTTTAACTGTGAGGTATCCGCATATTGAGATGTCAGCGCATGCCAGTCTGCGATAAAATAATAACATTCATACGTATCCTGCAATCTCACCCAATTTTGCAGGGCGCCCACGAGATTGCCGATATGCAATCTGCCGCTGGGCTGAATTCCGCTGAGAACTCTCTTTTTTGACAACGATGAAACCCCTTTCTCTCAGAACAGGCTGAGAAGCGCCAAAAATAAGTTGATAAGAGGAGTAACAAAAAAACTTGCGATTCCTGTCATCAGAAGAAGGATGACAATGAAAAAACCATATGGCTCAATCCTGCTGTAGGCCATGGCCTGCCTGTGCGGCAGAAGCCCGACAAGCACTCTTCCTCCATCAAGAGGAGGAATAGGCAGCAGGTTGAACGCTGCAAGTACAACATTAATTATAATGCTTTGGGTGAACATCATTGTCAAAGGGGTAAGGACCGCATGACTCAGTCTCCCCGGCAATAAAGAGGCCGCCGGGAATATGAGGAACTTTAAGATCAGCAAACTTAACACAGCAAGACACCCGTTGGTGATAGGTCCTGCCGCCGCAGAGATGGCCATGTCTCTTTTGGGATCTCTGAAGTTGGCGGGATTAATCGGGACAGGCTTTGCGTACCCGAATACCGGGGCGCCTGTAATCAACAGTATCGCGGGGAGAATAATAGTACCTATAAGATCAATATGGGCAATGGGATTAAGGGTGAGTCTTCCCATTAACTTTGCGGTCGGATCTCCCAGTCTGTACGCGACGTACCCATGAGACACCTCATGGAATGTAATGGCTATAAGTATCGGCAGTGCGGATACGACGAGTTGTCTTATCATGTTTGGAAAATCCATGGGCATAGCGTTAGTATTGTAACCTAAAGCGGGCAATTAATTCATGACACAGACCATCAAATCCCTGTATGGAAATTCTACAGTGCAATAGGTATAATTGACCGAATAGATAGATGCCCTGCAATCAGGCAAAAAACAATTTCTTCGTTTTCCCCGTGAAATTTAAGAGCACGAATAAAAGAAAAAGGAGAAAGGCAAGGAGAAAAATATGAAGGATACCGTAAAGAATGAAAAGCTCAACAAGTGGATCAGGGAGGTGGCGGATCTGTGTACCCCTGATGATGTATATATATGCAACGGCTCAAAAGATGAATACCGCCTCATGATCGATAAACTGATTAAAAGCGGGATCGCGATACCCCTTACGAAACGTCCAAACAGTTTTTTATTCAGGTCCGATCCGAGCGATGTGGCGCGTGTTGAAGACAATACATATATCAGCACTTCGTCAAGGGAAGAGGCCGGCCCTACGAACAACTGGATCGCACCGGGTGACCTGAAAAAGACCATGATGGATCTTTATAAGGGATGCATGAGAGGCCGTACCATGTATGTGATCCCTTTTTCAATGGGCCCGATTGGTTCTCCTATCTCAAAAATCGGGATTGAAATCTCCGACAGTCCTTATGTGGTCGTAAATATGCATATCATGACCCGTGTCAGCTCAAGGGTGCTGGAACTGCTCGGCACGGATGGCGACTTTATCCCCTGTCTTCATTCAGTCGGCGCTCCGCTTGCGCCGGGGCAGAAGGATACCAAATGGCCCTGTGCACCGATAGAAAAAAAATATATCAGTCATTTCCCTGAGGAAAACCTGATCTGGTCTTATGGATCAGGCTATGGCGGCAATGCCCTGCTTGGGAAAAAATGCCTGGCCCTTCGTATTGCATCAGCCATGGCCAGACGTGAAGGCTGGATGGCAGAGCACATGCTGATACTTCGTCTGACCAATCCGGAGGGGAAACAGTATCACATTGCCGCGGCCTTTCCCTCTGCCTGCGGAAAGACCAATCTGGCAATGATGCAGCCTTCGATTGCCGGTTGGAAATGTGAGTGTATCGGGGACGACATTGCATGGATGAAGGTAGGGGCTGACGGACGTCTGTATGCCATCAATCCTGAGAATGGATTTTTTGGAGTTGCTCCCGGAACATCATACAGCACAAACCCGATGGCCATGGACACATTGAAGGAAAATGTTATTTTTACAAATTGTGCCCTGACCGATGACGGCGATGTATGGTGGGAAGGAAAGGACGGCGATGAGCCTGCACATGCAATTGACTGGAAGGGGAAAGACTGGACCCCGGAGAGCCCCACTGACGCAGCACATGCAAATGCGCGCTTTACTGCTCCCGCATCACAGTGCCCGGTAATATGTAAAGACTGGGAGAAACCCGAGGGTGTTCCTATTGATATCTTCATCTTTGGCGGCCGCCGCACAGGTGTCGTGCCGCTTGTGTATGAAGCCTTTGACTGGGAGCACGGGGTCTTTCTTGGGGCCACAGCTGCCTCTGAGACAACAGCAGCCAATATCGGCGCAGTGGGCAATCTCAGACGTGATCCATTTGCCATGAAACCGTTTTGCGGCTATAACATGGGCGACTATTTTAAGCACTGGTTTGATATGGGCGATAAGCTAGGCAGCAAGGCGCCGAGGGTTTTTTATGTAAACTGGTTCAGAAAGAGCCAAGACGGGAAATTCCTGTGGCCCGGATTCAGTGACAACAGCCGGGTCCTTAAATGGATGTGTGAGCGCGTTGACGGCAGGGTAGGGGCCCACAAGACTCCCATAGGATTATTACCCAATGAAGGAGACCTTGATCTCAGCGGTCTTCATCTGTCTGCTGATAGTATGAAAGAACTGATGAGCATAGACCTGACTGCCTGGAAGGCGGAAATTCCGGATATCGAAAAACACTTCTCCACATTCGGGAAGCGTATGCCGGAGAGACTTAAAAAGCAGTTTCAGAGATTCATTGATGCACTCGGAAAACATGTGTGAATTCACACGCGGCCATTTTAAGGAGATACATCCTGATGGTCGATGATTTTTTAAAATTTCAGGTACGGCGTTATAGGATGCGCGAATCATGCGGCGCAAAGGTGCATAAGAATCAAGACAGAGAAGGCGTTATCTCANNTAGCTTTGAAATGCATAAAAAGACATTAGTTAATGTATTAGGTGTTGTATATGCCCACGTGAAGACCAGTGATGGAGGGGATCTTTACTTGACAAGATTTGCAGAACAGTACCTGAAGCATTTCGACACGCAAAACTGGTATGAACCAGACTGGTTTAACACCCATAAAATAAGGCTCAAAGGCACGGGCTCTGTCTACAAACTGCCGACCAAAGAAGTGGAGGGGAAAGTCCTTAATCTCGTAGTTAAGAACTGCCGCGTTGGGGAGGATGTCCCTATAGATACGCATACGTTGATGGAATTTTGCGACGCTGAGTTTAACAGCCCATGGGAAGAATTCTCTCTTGTTGTGGAAATGCGGGAGGGTCAGTATGGTCCGAAAGATCTGCAAATAAACACTCAGCGTCCCATGGTCATTTATGTGCCTCCCGAAATAATGCAGATGTGGCAGAGCGGAAGGTCAAAGGCAAAGATAAACCGTATCAGGGCCAAACATCCAGGCATAGATATCGATATACTGAAGCAGTACAAACTTATTTATGAATGGATTGAAGGCTACAATCTTCCTGAAGTGTTTCACTATATAAGCGGTGAAGAAGATTTACGTATCCATCATCTTAAAGCAATAGACAGGATAGTTGCGTCGGACCTGGATAAAAAGGGATATTTAGTTGCGGACATGAAGCCGGAGCATATTATCATCAGCGAACATGATACAGAGCGGATCAGGGAAATCGGACAGTCTCAGACTATTGGTTCCGCAGATGATCAAATATATTATCTGTATAATCTCATCAATATTGGTAAATATTCAGTGGTTGATTATGAACTTCTGCTCCGCACGCCTGAACATGAAGGGGAAGTAAAGAGTTCCAGAAGGCATTCCTATCTCGATGACCAAAGAGACCGTTTTACCCCAACCCCTCTGCCGGATCATTTAACCAACATGGAGATCTTTGGCGTGCCGTATATCTATGGTCATGCAGAAAGCACGGGCGGACATCTGTGGGTTGTCGGAAATAACGCCCGCTTATTTGACTACTTTCTCCCCGAACGCTGGAGGAAGACCCCGTCTATCAGATTATCCGACACCAAGGAAGTATTCTATACAATCACAAAGGACAATATTCATCTTGTCTGGGAAACTTCAATGGTCGGCGAAATGCCGGATGAAGAGGAAGCACGATATAATTCCAGGATATGCGAATTCGGTATAAACAGCCCTTTCGAAGAATTTGCCATCGCCCATCACCTGAATAAACTCGGTATCCCGTGCGTCTATGTAAGGGCCATATATATGACCGGCACTGCCAAGATTGAGGCATCAACGGACCTCAGAAGATATGAATCACATAAATACCTTTTAGACCCGGAAGGCAATCCCATTCTTCAGGAAAGTCACAATTATATAACTATTCGAGGGTACTATAACGGGCCGGACCAGTGGGTGGCCCAGCAGACGGGGCCTCTTTATGCGCCTGTAGATCTTGCACGTGCAGTCCTCAGGGGTCTTATCGATGAATCTCAGTGCCGGATGCTGTTCAGGCAGGTGAAGGAGAATCTTAAGGATGTTAATTATGACGGGTCACTATTAAAACTCAATGATCTGCTGCTGGCTGTCAACGGTAACGGGGACATAGTGAGAGATACCTCCGGCAGCCCCTTAGTGGTGATCTGCAATTTTGAACATATATGGAACTGTTCTGATGTCCCAATGGTTAATTGAAATCCATGAGAAACGGATATAAACAGTCTTGCCGTGTTCATTTCTTCCCCTCTGATTGAAAATCATTGATCATGTACTCTGTGATAAGAAAGCCACCGAGGGGAGTTGAACCCCTAACCTCCGCATTACGAATGCGATGCTCTGCCGGATTGAGCTACGGTGGCTCGGATCGTTTTTAATTTTAGTGTAATATAATACACCAGGATTGAACCGCTATTCCACTTCCACCCGTCAATTATATGGATACCGTAAAAATCGAAGATGAAAAGCAGAAAATAAAAATGACAATTGAAAAATAAAAAAATGTATTTGATTTCTACCGTGTGTGCGTACTAGCTGATTCTTGATGTGTAAGGTTCACTCATGGGAATAGTGAATGTGAGATTTGCGCAATAGATATACAAATGGCCGGGTAATGCGGATAGCCGCTGTCATCCGCCCTCGGCTATTCTTTCTTCTTCTTCCTGACGTGTTTTGCAGTCAATGCATAATGTTGTCACCGGCCTTGCCTCAAGACGTTTTATACCGATTTCATTTCCGCATTCTTCGCATATACCGTAAGGCCCGCCTTCAATACGCTCGATAGTCTCTTCTATTTTTTTCAGGAGCAGGCGTTCTCTGTCCCTGAGCCTGAGCATGAAGTTTCTGTCAGCTTCTGCAGTGGCCTGATCCCCCATATCAGGGAAGTTAAGTTCTGACGGGAGACTGCTGAGAGTTTCTTCTGCTTCCTTGAGCAATGACTCTCTTTGATTGAGGAGATCCTGTTTTATCCGCTGTATTACGGCTGCTCTCCCTGACAATGAAGGTTTTTTCTGTGCGCGAGCTGTTTTCTTTTTTGTGGGTGCAGCTGCGCTTTTTTTCCTGGGTGTTGACGACTTAGGAGACGCTTTCATATTCTTTTTTGAATCTTTCTTTACCGATTTTGTTGTCTTGGCAGCTTTTATATTTGATTTTTTGGCTGTTGTTTTTTTTGTCATATTTATCCTCGGTAATTTTGTAAATTTAAATAAGTTGTAAATTAACAGATTTATTACAACTAAGTCAAATCGTATCCTATCTTTATTCACGTGCGTAACAACTTGACAAAGCTTCTTTGTTTAAATTAATTTATCCAATAAAATTCATACAAATATATAAACCGGTTGTTTATTAATGTTATTTGGCATTTATGCAGGGAGTTATTCATATGTGTTCAGCACTGATGAAGCAAAACAACGCAGGGGGAGCAGGATAGACAGTGCTGTTTTCGCTCATTTCTCCCGGAGATGCTGGTTTTTATTATATATTAGTAATGGGTTAATTTATTTTGGGGGTGCGTATGCTGCTTGGTGTAAATGTTGATCATGTGGCCACGGTGAGAGAGGCGAGAAGAGAAATTGAGCCGGACCCGCTAACTGCAGCTGAGTTGGCTGTACGCGGGGGAGCGGACGGTATTACCCTGCATCTCAGGGAAGACAGAAGACACATTCAGGACAAAGATGTAATAAAGGTGAGGCGTAAGATAGCTATTGAATTAAATCTGGAAATGGCTGCCACAAAAGAAATGATAAACATCGCACTGAGGGTCAGACCCGATATGGTGACTCTCGTGCCCGAGAAGAGGGCGGAACTCACCACAGAGGGGGGGCTTGATCTGATACAGGGCAGAAGGAAAATAAAACATGCCATCGACATGATACAGGGCAGGGGGATACCGGTAAGTCTTTTTATAAATCCCTCTATCTCTGATATAGAGATTTCAAAAGAACTGGGCGCCCAGATGGTTGAAATTCATACCGGACTCTATGCGAATACCAAAGGCAGAAAAAAGACAGAGGAGCTTGCCAGGGTCAAAAAGGCAGTCAGGAGGGGGCTTGCTTCAGGGCTGCAGGTCAATGCAGGCCACGGACTTAACTTTTCGAACGTAACAAAGATCGCTGCCATTAAGGGACTGAGGGGACTGTATATTGGCCACAGTATCATTGCCAATTCAATTTATATAGGGATAGAAAAGGCCGTGAAGGAGATGAAGCGACTGATTAACATAAGCAGCACGTAATGTGTGGATGGCAATCAGAACCGTAGTGCCACAGCTTCATGCGTTCCCCCTGCACTGCCGCTTAATCTCTCTTTAAAATCACATCTACCATTGTTTTCCTGTCCTGATTGAAAAGCTTCTTAATCTTTTCCCTGAAGGCCTCGGGAGTGAGTGCCGATTTATGAGTGCCCATGACAATCTTAATATCAGGAAATGTATCTTCCAGGGTCTTCCTGTATTTTTCTTTGAACGGACAGAGTGCTGTTAAACAATATGTGAAATGAATTGCGTCAACTTTAAATTCAGTTAATGCTTTGATCCTTTGCAGAAGCTTGTCTGGCCCTGTCAGTGTCGGACATCCGGGACAGTTGATAATACCGACCAGAGTTAATTCCCTGTCTTCGGTATATGCCTCAAAAGCGCCCCTACGTTTTTGAAGATCAGCGAGACAACTGGATGATGAGCATCCAAGGTCCTGAGTTGCATTGGAACAGGTCAAAATACCAATTCTTGCCATAGTATATTCTCCTTTAAGCTATAATTGAACATGAAGATGTTGAATATTTTCTTAACGATGCCGGCACTCCTGTATTTTCATACTACAGATAATAGGCCGGAGCGGGTTAAGATTCCGGTTGATAATTCGTATTTTATTACTTTAATCTAATGACTGAATAAATATCAAAATATATAAAAGTAACCAGATCAATATGTTAAAAATAGCAACGTCAGAAGAAATGCAGCGGATAGACCGGACCGCCATTGAAACATATGGCATTGCCGGGACGGTCCTTATGGAAAGGGCGGGGTTACGAGTTGTTGCAAGAATAAATGAGTTATTTTTTCAGGGCACGGAACAGAGAGTTCCTGGCACAGACAAAAACAGGGGAAGAAAGATAATAGTTTTCTGTGGTGGGGGCAATAACGGTGGGGACGGTCTTGTTATCGCACGGGTACTGCACAATCAGGGCAGGGAAGTTGAAGCTTATGTAACGGTAAATCCCGCAAGCTTAAAAGGCGATGCAAAAATAAATTACCGTGCCGCGGGAAAATATGGTGTTGTCATACGTCCGGTGAGTTACTTCCTGAAGCATTACAGGTCATGCGTTACATGTAACTGTCTTATCGTCGATGCGCTTCTTGGTACGGGTTTACGCAAAGAGGTAAGGGCATCGCTTGCAGATGTGATTGGGAAAATCAACAGGATGTCTGCTCCGGTTGTTTCCGTAGACATCCCGTCAGGCATTTGCTCTGACACAGGACAGATAATGGGATGTGCTATAAAGGCGCAGTTTACCGTCACCTTTGGCCTTCCCAAGAGAGGACATTTCCTTTACCCTGGCGCAGAATTTGCCGGTCAGTTATTTATTGAAGAGATTGGCTTCCCCCGAAAATTGATTGAATCAGAAAAAATCAGGATAAACCTGGTCCAAAAAGAAGACGTCAGTTCGTTACTTCCGGTCAGGCCGAAATATTCTCATAAGGGGACGTACGGTCATGTGCTGATCGTCGCCGGTTCCAAGGGCAAAACCGGGGCGGCATTGATGGCGGCAAAGGCATGTTTCAGAACCGGGGCCGGTCTCGTGACAATCGGTATTCCCGAGACCCTTTTGAGTACCTTTCAGTCAAGAGTGACCGAGGAAATGATTCTCCCCCTTCCAGATACAGGCAACGGTACGCTTTCATATAGAGCAGCTGATAGTATTTTAGATTTTCTCAAAAAGACGGGAAACGTCCTTGCAATAGGTCCAGGACTTTCACCGGATAGCGAGCTATCAAAACTTCTCAATGTACTCATAAGAGAATCCGGGGTTCCGATAGTCATTGATGCTGATGGTTTGAATGCCATAGCGGATAATGTGTATGTCCTGAAGAAGAGCAGTGTGCCGGTAATCCTTACGCCTCACCCCGGAGAAATGACGAGATTGTTAAAGAAGGAGTCAGGGGGCAGGAATCAGAGTTCAGGAGCAACGGGCCTGCGGGAGAAAATAGAGAAGGACAGGATCAATATTGCTCTTACGTTTGCGAGAAAAACTAAAACATATCTTGTGCTTAAAGGGGTTCCTACTGTGACATCAACTCCCCAGGGTGAGGCATTCATAAATTCAACAGGCAATCCCGGAATGGCGACCGCCGGATCAGGTGATGTGCTGACAGGCATGATCTCTGCCTTTCTCGCACAAGGCATGTCTCCGGCTGATGCATCAGTAATGGGGGTTTTTTTACATGGTGTTGCAGGCGACATTATTGCCGAAAAGAAGAGCCAGCAGTCTTTAACTGCCTCGGACATTATCAAAGCGATACCATCTGTTTTGAAATCTATTCAAAAACCTTAAGCTGAGTTCAGATTGATATACGAAGCCGAATTTATGGTTATCTGTATGCCGGTTTGGGGTCTCTGCTTTTTAATTAACTGAGAAATATGTTAAATTTTCTAAAAAGTGAGTATGCTTATAGCACCTGCTAATATTGCATCTTTAAATGTAAGGGCTTTTTTTACGACAAAGCACATGTCGAAACACAATGACAATATGAAAGAAGTCCTGGCCAAAGAATTTCATATTTCAAAAGACGATATTTATCTGCCGATTCAAAAACATACCGGAAATATCCATGTGCTTGAGTCTGACCGTGAACCTGTAATTGCTGACGCAGTTGTTACTCACACGAGAAATATATTTATCGGAATACTGGTTGCTGACTGTGTGCCTATTCTCTTATATGACGGATGCAAAGGAGTAATAGGCGCTGTCCATGCAGGGTGGAGGGGAACGGCTAAACAAATTTTAAAAAACACACTGGAAATTATGAGCCAGCGTTTTCACTGTTACCCGGGCAATATATCTGTTGCAATAGGTCCGAGCATAAGGGGATGCAGTTACGAAGTGGGGGAAGAGGTTGTGTCGGAAGTACAAAGGGCCACAGGGAAAGGGACTTACTACGGCAGAATGCACAACAAATACTATATTGACCTTTCATCTGCTAATAAATTACAGGCGTTATCTGCAGGGATATCGGAAGACAATATCTGGCAGTCAGACGATTGTACATATTGTAATCCGCACAAGTACTATTCTTACAGGCACAGCGGAGGAAGCACGGGAAGGCAGGGTGGTTTTATTGGAATGTGGTAAAATAGAAAGCCGGGGAACCTGTTTCATCAGATAAAGAATTCAATGGTTTTATCAAGGAGGAACAATGCTGACAGCAAAGGACATCATGACAAAGGATGTGATTACGGTAAGGCCCGAAGCGACGGTAGAAGAGCTGGCACGATTGCTTATGGAGCATAAGATCAGCGGCGTTCCGGTGGTGAACGAAAAAAACACGATTGTGGGAATTGTCACAGAAAACGATCTTATCAGAAAAAATAAACGATTACATATACCTACGGTAATCAGGCTCTTTGATGCTTATATTATGCTGGGTTCAGGCAAGGCGGAAGAGGAAATTAAAAAAATGGCTGCTACAACGGTTGATGAAATATGTACTAAAAAAGTTGTGTCAATAAAGGAGGCAACCTCCCTGGAGGATATTGCAACGATTATGGCTGAACAGCATATCCACCTGCTCCCTGTCCTGAGCGGCAGTACTGTCGTCGGAATAGTCGGCAAGGCGGACATGGTGAGAGCTATGACTTATGAAGCTTCAAAGTAACAGCGATGCTGAGACAAAGGAAATCGGTCACAGGCTGGGAGAACACCTTAAGCGCGGAGATGTGGTATGTCTTTATGGTGAGCTTGGTGCAGGCAAGACCACGATGGTTAAGGGGATTGCATCTGCGTTCGGTATTAATGAGAGGGACATAACCAGCGCTAGTTTTACTCTCATTGCGGAATATAATGTCAGCGTACCTTTTTATCACATAGACCTCTACAGGATATCTCCTGATGAAGTGCCGGAGCTTGGACTACGGGAGTATCTCGGGGCTGATGGCATCGCTGTTATTGAGTGGGCCGAAAGGGCCGAGGGTGAGATCCCGGAACAGAGCATCCGGGTAATTTTGCATCATATAGAAGACAATACGAGATTGATTGAAATAAAAGGCATCCACATGGGGACGTCTGATTGAAGAGGTTACTTGTCGGTTGAATCCGGGAACACGGATCGTGCGGAGAGGCGCTTTTCCCTCTGGCACAATGAATAGTCAGGTATAATTACTTATAGTGATGAAGAGGATCGGGATAATCGCAAAAAAAGGTGAACCGGAGGCTATTAAAGCTATTAAGGAATTTATGCGCCTGCTAAAAGGCAGGGAATGTAAGCTGTACGTTGAAAATGATGTAGCCTCGGTTCTCAAGATCGACGGGTATCCTAGAAAAAAGATCCCGTCAACGACTGATATAATCGTAGTATTCGGGGGTGACGGGACTCTTTTGAGCGTAACAAGACTTGTAGGCAATTCCGGCGTTCCCATACTTGGCGTCAATCTCGGCGGACTTGGATTTATTACTGAATTAAGCAGGGATGAGGTTCGTGATAGTATTGACATGGTTTTTTCGGAGAAGTATTTTTTTGAAGAAAGGATCATGCTGCTGGCTGATGTGTACAGGGGCGGAAAGAAGGTAATACAGAACAATGCATTTAACGATGTAGTGTTGAATAAAAGCGCTCTTTCGAGGATGTTTGAGATTGACATACGTATTAACAATCAGTATGTAACCACGTTCAGAGTTGATGGATTGATAGTGTCCACCCCTACGGGATCGACGGGTCATTCACTATCAGCAGGAGGCCCGATTATGTACCCGACACTTGAATCTTTTCTGATGACCCCCATATGTCCCCACACACTTACCAGCAGACCAATTGTGCTGCCAGATACATTCATATTGGAGGCGGGCATCAAGAACGGAGAGGATATATATATGACGCTTGACGGACAGGAAGGATTTCCCTTAAAGGTGAATGATAAAGTGAGGATCCGCAAGGCTGATTATAAAACAAAGTTTCTCATCGTACATGACAGAGACTATTTCCGCATATTGAGAACCAAGCTGAAATGGGGAGAGTAGTGACTAATGTGGAGGCGGAGATGACAAGGTGTCCTCTCGCAGTGTATCGTTAGAGTGGGAAAATAGTGGGGCAAATTCCGTTAATGCGCATGAATGACAGAGCAGAGCTCATACAGGAACTTAAAAAAACGATGGAGTTTTACCGTGAATTGGGGTTTGAATACGTTCCGGTAAAAAGGACGCATATCTTCAATATAATATCCGGATCACCTTCAGGAAGCACCCCGGATTCTCACCCTTCTCGTCATCAAGTAGCAGAAGACACGTGTGATTATTCAATGAATAAGGAAATTGCCCTTCGAGACCTTAAAAATGAAATAGGTGATTGCCACAGGTGTAAGCTTGCGAAGGGCCGTAAAAATATTGTCTTCGGTGAAGGGAAACCCGAAGCGGATATTATGTTTATTGGTGAAGGTCCCGGGAGAGACGAAGATATACAGGCAAGGCCTTTTGTCGGAGATGCGGGGAAACTCCTTACTAATCTTATCCTGAAACTGGGATTGAAACGCGAGGACGTCTATATAGCAAATGTTGTAAAGTGCAGACCCCCGAATAACAGGAATCCCGAGGAAGACGAAATAACAACATGCTCCCCTTTTGTTGAGAGACAAATCGCGATAATTAATCCGAAGGTCATTGTATGCCTGGGTAAGATATCGGCCCAGACGCTGTTACGATCAAAGGTCGCAATCAGTAAACTCAGGGGAAATTTCTTTAGTTATGACAATATCCCGGTTATGCCGACATTTCATCCTGCATATCTCTTAAGGAACCCCAGGGATAAATGGCTGACGTGGGAAGATATGCAAAAAGTTATGGAAAAACTGAAATGATATATCTTGCCTGCAGATTGATCAGATTCACGCATATTTTCGGTACCGGAAATAAGTCTTAATCTGTTTGATCAGTGAAATCTGCAGGTGATCAATAGTATCACGGGAGGGTAAATGAAACGACTGTGGGCACCTTGGAGGATCGAGTATATCCTTGATGAGCACAAGAATGATGGCTGCTTATTTTGTAATGTGTCAGGTAACGGCGGAAACAAGATAAATAAAAGCAGAGATAAAAAGAATCTCATATTACACAGGGGCAAGCACTCTTTTGTTATTTTGAACCGATATCCATACAACAGCGGGCACCTGATGGTGGTACCATATGTTCACACTCCTACGTTCGAGGGCCTGTCTGATGACGTCCTTTTTGATTTAATCAAGACGGTAGATACATCGGTACGGATACTAAGGGAGGTCCTGAGACCGGATGGATTTAATATGGGACTTAATTTCGGAAAAGTGGCAGGCGCCGGAATGGAATCTCATATGCATATCCATGTCGTTCCCCGCTGGACGGGAGATACCGACAGTATGCCGATTATAGCCGAAACGAGAGTCATGCCTGAACATTTAAAAAAGACGTATAATAAGATTGCCAAATATTTCACCAGATAAATATCCAATATGAATTTGACATACATTGAATATTCGGAGCAGGAATGTAAAAATATTAAAGTGAAACTGCATATATTATTGCGTTAACCTATAACCCGCACTGCTACGTGCAATATATACATAGGGATGAGATGATATTAGACAATTTACTTATTGACGGCAATTTCTATAAAAAACGGGAATTGGAGATTAACTATTTGATTTTAAAGTATAATAGTTAAGTGGAAAAATATTTACCAGAGAACTGGAATTTGACAAAAAGATATGTTAAACTTATAAGTTGAGTAATAAAAAAGGAAACATATGAAAGAAAAAGATGTATTTGATGAAATAATCGAGGTTGGGAAAAAACGGGGGGTCCTTACCTATGATGAAATTAATGAGGCCCTCCCCTCGGAGTTTTTTACACCTGATGAAATTGAAGACCTGATGGATCTTCTTAGTGACATGGGGGTACGTATCGTTGACTCTGATGAGTCTCTTCCTTTGGAAGAAGTCGAACCCCCGGAATATGAAAAGACTGAAGATCTTGTTCAGGCTTACTTCCATTCCATGGGGGATATTTCTATCCTTACCAAGGATGAAGAAGTAGAGCTCGCAAAAAAACTGGATGAAGGAAAAGACATAATTGCAGAAATCGTTCAGACGATTCCATTAACAAAGAAGATTGAAAAGGATTACATAAGTGATGAAGACATACTGGAAATGGAGGAAGATGAAAGGAAGGCGCATATAATAGAACTGACCCTCTACAGGCTCGAGATGTATGTCGAAGTTATCGATGATTATAAGGCTGAACTGGATCAATATGGCGGCTCCCTTAAGTCTCTTAAGACCCTTATAAAAAATGAAAAGAGCAAGAAAAGGGTACGTGGTGCCATACTGACTTCAATGGAAGAACTCGCAAACCGGGTACAATTAACGTTCAGGAAAATTGAGGGCGAGATAGGCGTAAAAGTCGATATGCTGATAACACTGTGGGAGAGAATTAGCAGGGTTCAGGCATTTGTTCTTGAGGCTAAAAACGAATTAATTACACGAAATCTCAGGCTGGTAGTTAATATCGCAAAAAATTATGTTGGCAGGGGACTGCCTCTTCTGGACCTTATTCAGGAAGGGAATATCGGTCTTATGAAGGCTGTAGATAAATTTAAACATGAAAAGGGTTTTAAATTCAGCACATATGCAACATGGTGGATAAGACAGGCTATTACCAGGGCGCTTATTGATCAGACAAAAACGATCCGGGTACCTGTGCATATGATGGAATTTTATAACAGAGTCACTAAGGCCTCAAGAGAATTGACACAGGAATTGGGGAGGGAACCCACTGACGATGAAATAGCAAAGAAACTGACAGTGCCTACAAGGAAGGTCGAGGAAGTCTTCAGAGCAATTCAGGACCCGATTGCATTGCAGACGCCTGTGGGTGATGAGGACACTGAACTCGAAGATTTTATTGGCGATAAGAACAGTCCTTCCCCTTATGCTGATGCTGAAGGCAAAGAAATT
The DNA here is from genome assembly GCA_002451135.1 of Nitrospiraceae bacterium UBA6902. Classification (GTDB taxonomy): domain Bacteria; phylum Nitrospirota; class Thermodesulfovibrionia; order UBA6902; family UBA6902; genus UBA6902. The sequence continues at coordinate 11,577 of DKBK01000029.1, read as the reverse complement.
TCGGGATATATCAAGAAGGTCCTTGGTACCCTGACCCCAAAAGAAGAAAAGGTCATAAGGATGCGATTCGGGATCGGTGTGGACAGAGACCATACGCTTGAAGAGGTGGGCAGACATCTCACCATTACCAGGGAAAGAGTAAGGCAGATTGAAGCAAAGGCCCTGAGAAAACTGAAACACCCGAGCAGGCTGAAGGCTCTGAAAGCGCTGGTAAGTACATAAAGATTGTTCTGAGATTTATTGTACGACAAAAAAGGTGAGCAATTATCAGTTGCTCACCTTTTTATTTTATCTGTAGCTCACGATTATGGTTGGCCCCACTTTGAACCTATTTTTAGTTCCTGAAAGTTCTGTAATATAACTGCTCCTGATGTGGAAGGCTGGAGAGATACTATTTGTATTTTACCTATGGGGCTTTCTGCAGGTTGTTCTCTCAGCACGGTGAAAACATCTCCCACTTTGAGGCCATCATTTTCCCCTTTATCCAGAAACACAACGTTCCCTTTGCTTACCAAGAAAGAATTCATGTGTGATTCTATGATGTATCCCTGATTATTGGGGGTACGAACAGTCTCAGGGATAAGGGGTGCCTCCAATTCCTGATACGGTAACAGGCCATCACCTATACGTACATCTTCAAAGGAATCTGTTATTTTTGCTTTTATCAAGTTCTCATCCATACCGATTACTTCCAGAATGCCGGCTATCCTTATTTGATGTCCTATCTTTTTCCCTGAAACCGGATGTTTCACTATCTTTATATCTCTGATAACAAAGAATCGTTTTTTTGATACGGGATCTTCATTCGCGGAAAGAATTAATGCCGGATCTTCCGGAGAAAGAGATTCCGGGAGTTTTATGTAAACAATATCGTTTTTGCTCGTCATTTGCTGGTTTGTTGGAGAGGATAGTATCTCTCCAATACTCGGGTAGGTATCCGCAATCCAGCCGCTTGCAATAAAGAGGCTTTTATCAATAATATGCTTTTTCTCCATTACGGGGGCATATTTCCAGACGGATTTAGATTCGGATTTTTTTATTTTTTGTTTTCTGGCAGCCGGGATTTCTCTGGTCGGTAACGCGGGTATGTGCATCAACTCTTCCCTGGAAGGGATAAATATTTTAGTGCCGGGATAGATAAGGTCCGGATTTTCAATGTGAGGATTTACATTCCATAGCTTGGGCCATAGAAAGTAGTCGTCCAGTTTTCTGCTCGAAATGTCCCACAGCGTATCATTTTTTTCTACGATATATTCTTCTGATGCGGACACCTGTGCATTCAGAGACCACATGAAAAAAATAAAAAACACGAGACTGCAAATTAACGTTTTTTTCATTTTTACTCCCCCGCAATTTTATCAGAAATTAATTACATATACACTACAATAAAGCAGTGATAAGATTGTGTCAAGGTCTTCAATCACTAATATTAAAAGTACCCGCATTTTTATTGACGGGGGCCTTTTCTGAATATTCTGAACATGGCATTTGACACACAATAGAATTCATGTTCCGTAATGAGCGTTTATTTTTATATATCCTTCTGTGAGATCACACGTAAGGGCCCGTGCATTTTCTTTGCCGGTTCCCACATCAATCGTGATGATAATGTTTTTATGCAAGAGAGCGGTTCTCGCGGCTTTTTCCCTGTTGGTTCCCATCCCTTTACTGACAAGTTTGACGTTATTAAGGCTTATATCTATTTTCTTCTCATGAACGGCTATGCCGGAGTAGCCGATTGCGGCCATGATCCTGCCCCAGTTCGGGTCCCGTCCGTAAACCGCAGTCTTTACGAGCATTGAATTTGCAACTGATAAGGCGATTCTCCCGGCATCTGATTTAGACCTGGCGCCTTTCACAATTACCTCAATTAATTTTGTTGCCCCTTCCCCGTCTTCTGCAATCATCCTGGCAAGATCGTAGGTTATTTCATTCAATGCACTTTTAAAATTTGCGAGGTAAGGGGAGCGCGTTGTGATAAGAGGATTATTGAGAAAGCCATTTGCCATAATCATTACGGTGTCATTTGTGCTCATGTCATTATCAATAGACAGCATGTTGAAAGAACTGTTTGCCGCTTCTCTGAGTGCGGCATCAAGCGCCTGAGAATTTATTGCGATGTCAGTGACTATAAAGCATAACATCGTGGCCATATCGGGGCGTATCATGCCTGCGCCTTTAGCAATTCCCGCGATTGTTCCTTTTTTACCGGTGATTCTTATTTGTCTGAAAGATATCTTTGCACGGGTATCGGTGGTCATGATAGCAGAAGCTGCATGCTTTAAGGACAAGGGAGATAATTGCCTGACTAAACCCGGCAGGGCCTTTTTTATTACCCCTGTGGGAAATGGTCTGCCAATAATACCGGTGGATGATGAGTATACAAGTTCAGGAGGAATTCCCAGCTCTTTGGCCGTACAGGTAATTATTTCCCTGGCACCTTTCATGCCTTTTTCACCGGTACAGGCATTAGCATTACCGCTGTTTATAATAATGGCCTGTGCTTTCCGGGATACAATATGTTCCATCGCCAGTTTTACCGGAGCTGCTTTAATCCTGTTAGTCGTGAACAGGCCAGCGACGACGGCAGGTTCCTCGGAGTATATCAGTGCCAGGTCTTTATGACCGGACTTTTTTATGCCTGCTGGCAGGCCAGCGAATCTGAAGCCCGGTATGACGATATTGCGAAAAGAGGACCCTCTTTCCATCAAGGGGAAGCAGGGGAGGACATCAATCCGGCTGTTTCGTCAAAGCCATACATGATATTCATGTTGTGTATGGCTGTGCCGGAGGCCCCCTTTATAAGATTATCAATCGCGCTGACGATGATAAGAGTCTGCCTGCAGAGAGAAACGGATATGTCACAATAGTTGCTTCCTTTCACAGCTTTTGTTGCGGGATATATGCCGTTTTTCAAGACCCTGATAAAAGGTTCCTTGTGATAAAATTCGTGGTATAACTTCTGCACATCCGAGAGAGTCGTTTTCTTTTTCAAACGGACATACATCGTGCTGAGGATTCCTCTGTCCATTGGGATAAGATGAGGAGTAAAGATTATTTTTATATTTTTCTTTGAAAGAGAACTCAGTTCCTGTTCAATCTCGGGAGTGTGACGGTGAACCCCGATTCCATACGCCTTTACGGATTCATTGACCTCGCAGAACATAAACGGCTGCGCAGGGCTTCTGCCGGCACCGGATGTCCCGGATTTTGAATCGATAATAATTGTATTCGTATTTATGAAATCCTCTGCCATAACCGGGGCAAGGCCAAGGATAGCGCTCATCGGGTAACAGCCTGGATTTGCGATGATCGATGCTTTCTTGATTTTATTCCTGTAAAGTTCGGGCAAACCGTACACGGCATTTTTCAGAAGGGGAGAGTATAGATGGGGAATTTTATACCACTCTCTGTATACATCCGCGCTTTTCAGGCGGTAATCTGCAGAAAGATCAATAACTCTTTTACCGGCGTTATGAAAGAATGCCACTGTTTCCTGTGAAGTTTTGTGCGGAAGGCAGAGGAAAAACAGGTCGGCCTTTTTTGTCAGCGCTTTTAAATCCAGGGACTCGAATTTTAAGGAGGTGTCTCTGAAATTAAGAAATGTGTCGGAGATGAAGAGGCCGGATGAACGCTCAGAGGTCACCGCGGTTACTTCTGCATTCGGATGTGAGAGAAGTAGCCTTAACAGTTCCGACCCTGTATACCCACTTCCTCCTAAGATAGCGACTTTCAGCATTGAGAACCGTAATGTTTATTTGTGATGAGTTATCTGTGTATGATATCTCTGTTATCGTTACCTGTCGTATGAGCCATCACACTTCGCTTATCACGGATTTAAATTATCTCTTTGAGAACTGGAAGCGTTTTCTTGCGCCCTTCTGCCCGTACTTTTTACGTTCTACGACTCTGGGGTCCCTTGTTAATAATCCTTCTTTTTTGAGTTTACCCCTGAAATCTGAATTGACGGATAGCAACGCACGTGAGATGGCATGTCTGATTGCCGCAGCCTGCCCACTGTATCCACCGCCTTTCACCCTCACATGTACATCATATTTTCCAGTAACGGCAACTACATTCAGAGGCTGCTGTATAATCATCTTCATTGTTTCATGCGGAAAATACTGGTTGAGCGCTTTCTTGTTAACAATGATATTGCCTGTCCCGGGTGTGACAGAAACTTGTGCGATGGATGACTTCCTTCTGCCGGTTGCATTATATTGAATTTCTGCCATTTTTCAAAAGCTCCTTATTGAATATTAAGATTTAAAGTTTGCGGGTTCTGGGCATTATGCGGATGATTCGGACCGCTGTACACTTTTAATTTGCTTAATTGCTGTCTCCCAAGTCTATTCTTCGGGAGCATTCCGCGGACTGCAGAAACAAGAATGCGTTCAGGATTTTTTGCCATTATATCCTTGGCAACCTCCTTTTTGATTCCGCCCTGATACCCGGAATGATGATAGTATGTCTTTTGTTCAAGTTTATTGCCTGTAAAACGCACCTTATCAGCATTAACAATAATCACAAAATCTCCAGTATCGGCATGAGGAGTGAAAATCGGTTTGTTTTTACCTCTCAGTACCTTTGCGACCTGTGAGGCCAGTCTCCCTACAACCAGACCATCAGCATCTATAATATGCCATTTCTGTTCGACATCGGTTTTTTTAGCAAAAATAGTTTTCATATGTCCTCTCTCTACATGAGTTGCGTAATATTTTTAACATATCATCATAATGGAAAATGATTTTATTTGTCAATACTTGGAGTGAATAAAAGAGCGCAGGGACACTAGAATAGTGTAAGTAATTATACCCTGTCACAAGAACGATGCGACAATTGCTGCCAAAAAGTGGCATCCATTTCATTACTATACTCTTCTAACGGATACTTCCTGCTGCAATCCATGCAGCGTAGATACACACTTTTTCAGCCAATTTTCAGTGTCAATCGCCCTTTACATTCTCTACAACTGATTCCAGATTCAAGACTCATATATTTTCCCTTTTCTTAGTGGAGTGCAAGCATATATAATACGCTAGTCACTAATAAAAAGTGAAGCATAATTTATATTAAAAACAGATTGTTCATCACCATGACGAATTAAAAGGGCATAATATGTAATTTTCCTTGATTTTTCGGAAGCAAATTGTTAATAATGAATACATTGCAAATTATTTTATATGATAACTTCAATTATTACATCATTTCTTATACGATCTCTAAAGAAAATGGATTTATGAGAATGTGTTTCCTGACTCTGAGGGGAATGCTCATAACAAAACCGTTTCTTATTCAAACATCACGAATCGATCTTTATTATCGGGATACAATATTTTTCAAGTGCTGTTATGACGAAAGACAGGATTAATAGTGACACCAGGAATTAAGACAGCGATTATCAGCGGAGCTACCAGAGGGATAGGCAGGGCTATAGCGCTTGAACTGGCCCGTCAAGGGATAAATATAAGTTTTAATTTTCTGAAAAGCAGCGAGGATGCGCTTGTTCTTGAGAAAGAAATAATAGATTCCGGTGCCAAGGTCAAGGCATTTCAGGTAGACATTAAAGACTATGCCGCGGTTAAGTCATGGGTAGATGATTCTAAAGAAATTTTTGGCGGATTGGATATGGTGATTAATAATGCCGGTATCATTAAAGACAAAGCGCTTGCCCTTATGGCTCCGGAAGAATGGCATGACGTCATTAATACTAATTTAGACGGGACATTTAATCTAAGCAGGGCGGCCATTATAGGACTCATAAAACAGAAGAGTGGTGTTATTGTCAATATTACCTCCGTAAGCGGTATGGTAGGGATAGCCCGGCAAACTAATTATTCTGCCTCAAAAGCAGGAATAATCGGTTTTACCAAATCTCTTGCAAGAGAAGTTGCTCCGTATAATATCAGGGTCAATGCCGTTGCTCCCGGTTTTATTGAGACAGATATGCTGAAAGATTTAAAGGACGAATATAGGGAGCAGTTCATAAAACAGATTCCGTTAAACAGATTAGGCAGGGCTGAAGAAGTGGCAAGACTTGTTAAATATTTAGTCAGTGACGATGCCGGTTATATTACGGGTCACACGTTTGTAATAGACGGTGGATTGAGTACGGTTTGAAATAATGAAAGAAAGACGGATTGTAATAACAGGTCTGGGGGTAATTGCGCCGAACGGATTAGGGAAGGATCAGTTCTGGCAAGCATTAAAAGAAGGACGAACTGGTATTAAATCGATTAAACGGTTTGATACAAGTGAATTTAAGTGTAAACTAGCAGGTGAAATTCAGGATTTCAACCCCAATACTTTTCTCGGAACCAAAGGATTGAGAGACCTTGAAAGAACATCAAGGCTATTATGTGCTGCCGCTAAACTTGCGATCGAAGATTCGGGCATGAACATAGATAACGACAATACGGATGATATCGGAGTGTGTACGGGAACTACGTTATCTTCTATCTGGAATGTTGCTGAATTTAATAAAGGGGCTATACATGATGGCCCTCGCTTTACCGATGCAGCTTTGTTCCCCGGGATGGTAATGAATGCTGCTTCTAGCCAGGTTTCGATACGCTACAATATTCAGGGATTTAATACAACTATTTCTACGGGGTATAGTTCAAGCATAGATGCATTAAAGTATGCGATAGATTTTATCAAATTGAGACGGATCAAAGCAGTGTTAGTCGGCGGGGTCGAAAGTCTATCTCTTGTAAACTATACCGGATTTTATCATTTGGGCTTCTTTGCCGGCATAAATGGCGAAGAAGTATCCTGTCCCTTTGATAAAAGAAGAAACGGCATTATATTAGGAGAAGGCGCCGCAGTAGTAATGATAGAAGATCTGGAATATGCTCTGGACAGAGGAGCAACTATTTATGCTCACGTAAATGGCATTGGTAATTGCTTTGATGCCTATAAGATGGGGAAATATCATCCGGAAGCGACGGGACTGAAAAATAGCATAAAAGAGGCAATGAGAAATTCTGAGTTAGACGTATCTGATATAGACTATATCAGTGCATCCGCAAATTCCGTACCTGAGCAGGATAAATTGGAGACAAAAGCGATAAGGGATGTGTACGGCAGATATGCTTACAATATTCCTGTTAGTTCCATAAAGTCGATGATTGGCGAGACGTTTAGTGCAGGAGGTATTTTTCAGATCGCTGCTTCTATCGGAAGTATGTATAAAGGATTTATCCCGCCGACTATGAATTATGAGATGAGAGATGATGACTGTGATCTTGATTATGTGCCAAACAAGTCACGCATAACTCGCATAAATAATGTATTAATAAATAACTATGGCCCCGGGGGAAGTAATGCGGCATTTATCTTGTCCAAATGGAATTGAGGAGGATGGTATATGATGAATAATATCGAGAATGAAATTCGAGAAATGGTCTCGATAATCCTGGAGGTTCCGGTTGAAAAACTAACGCCGGATGTAGATTTTTTTAAGGATTTAAACGTAGATTCATTAAAAGCAATAGAAATTGTGGCTGCCTTTGAAAAGAAGTACCGAATTATTGTTCCTGAAGAGGATATTCCAAAGATTAGAAATCTTGGCCAGTTAATTGAATATACAAAAAACATTAAGAAAAGCTGAATGATGATTTGGGATCAGGAAAAGATAAAATCTTTTCTTCCGCACAGGGAACCATTTATTTTCATTGATGAAATACTTGCGATAGAGGGAACTCAAAAAATTATAGCTGTCAAAAAAATTGAAGACAGTGAGGATTATTTTAAAGGACACTTTCCCGGGAACCCAATAATGCCCGGCGTGCTCATCATTGAAGCAATGGCACAGGCCTCGGTAATTCTTTTTTCTCTTGACAGGCCTCACATTGCTACCATGCGGCCTGATTATTATCTGGGAAAAGTTAAGGCAGAGTTCCTTGCACCGGCACATCCGGGAGATCAGCTGATCATAGAATCAAATAAAGTAAAGTTTCTTGATAATGCCGCCATAACCGATACACTGGCTAAAATAAATGACAGGATCGTGGCAAAGGCGAACCTTGTATTCAGTATTCAACGGAAATGAGTGAAATAAGAGTTGTCGTTACCGGTTTAGGAGTTGTTTCGTCTATTGGAATAGGAAAAGAAAACTTCTGGGAATCTATCATTAATGGTAAGTCCGGGATCAGCAAGGTCTCGTCTTTCGACACAAGTGAATATAGATGCCATTACGCCGGTGAGATAAAGAATTTTAGTTCCGAAGATTATATCCCGAAAAGAAAAATCCCCTTTTTAGGTCGTACATCGCAGTTATCTATAGCAGCTACTTCCCTTGCTTTACAGGATGCAAAGGTTTCAAGTAAAAAAATCAACGGGAATAGAACAGGCATTTTCATTGGAACTACCATGGGCGAAAAACCGCTGGAAGAATCTATAGATTCGTGGGTAATATCCGGAACAAAAAATATAAGCAGGAAAAAAATACTCCAGTCTTCAGCTAATAATATTCCTGCCAATATAGGACTTTACTTTAAACTTGGCGGACCAAACTATTTGATTCCTACAGCCTGTGCTGCGGGTAACTATGCCATTGGCTACGGATTTGATTTCATAAAAAGAGGGGATCTGGATTACGCAATAGTAGGCGGTGCGGATTCATTCTCCAGGCTTGCGTTCACCGGCTTTCAACGTATTTATGCGATGGCACATGAGCAGTGCAGACCCTTTGATAAGAACAGAAAAGGGATGCTTGTCGGCGAGGGAGCAGCCATACTTTTTCTTGAATCTATGGATTCCGCATTACGCAGAAATGCAAATATATATGCAGAAGTACCGGGATACGGCATTAGTTGTGATGCATATCATATGACAGCTTCTAAATCTGAGGGGATAGAGAAGGCTATGCTGAAAGCCTTGAAATATGCACGTACTTTGAAAGAAGAGGTGGATTATATCAACGCTCATGGAACCGGTACGCAGGGCAACGATAAAACTGAATGTTCCGCAATAAAAAATGTTTTTAAAGAGCGATATAAATCAATCCCTATTTCTTCAATAAAATCCATGCTCGGCCATACTATNNCCTGTCAGTTCAATTAAATCAATGCTCGGCCATCCCATGGGTGCTGCTTCAGCGATTGAGGCATTGACCTGTTGCCTTTCCGTCAAAGAAAATATCATTCCCCCGACAATAAATTTTGAGACGCCTGATCCGGCCTGTGATATAGATTGTGTTCCAAACAGGGCAAGAGTTAAGAAAGTAAATATAGCATTAAATAACGGATTTGCTTTTGGCGGCAATAATTCGTGTCTTGTGATCAAAAAGTTTTTGGAAAATTGATACGGGAAATAATAAATTGGCAATTAATAAAAGAGTAGTGGTAACGGGTATAGGTCCTTTAGCATCAACGGGGATTGGGAAGGATGCGTTCTGGAAAGGCATATTAGAAAAGAGAATCGGGTTAAGTTCACGACCATTCAAAATTGATGGTGAATTATGGGAAAATTTTCCTGTCCACAGTGTTAAGGATTTTGATTTTAGTACGTTTAATGTCGCTGATATGGCAATAGAGTACATGAAGGATTGGAAAGAGGAAGAACCGCCTATTGATTTGCATTATCTTATTGCAGCCGTAGCGTTAGCCTTAGAAGACAGCGGGATAAAATACGAATCCGAAGATAACGATCTGGGCCTGGTTTTAACCCATGAAAATATGGGTCTCATGCCGTTTCTGTTAAAACTTAGCCAGCTATCATACGACACATTAAAATCCGTAACAGGGTCAAATTATTCCAAGAAAGAATTTTGTGAAAAACTGTATCGGGACTGTCTGAAAAGCGGGTATGATATCCAGACCTTTATGACTCTTTTTCATGTAGCAAAGGCTTTTAATATTCATAACTACTCTCTCTTTATAAATAATGCATGTGCCTCGGGACTATATGCTTTAGAGAATGCCGCACAGATAATTAAATGCAATATGAGTTCTGCTGTTGTTGTCGCTGCCTCGGAATATACGGATATATATAAATATCTCTGGTTCAGGGATATAGGTCTCTATTCCGAAGATGGAAAAATCAGACCGTTCTGTAAAGACAGTAATGGCCTTGTCTTCGGTGATGGCGGTGTGGGAATAGTTTTAGAAGACCTGGAACGTGCTGAAAAAAGAAATGCTCATATATATGCCGAATATTTAGGAGGGGGGTTCCACATGGAAGGCTGGAAAGTAACCACACCTCAAATTGGTAGTGATTCTTACCAGAAGGCTATTGTAAAAGCACTAACACAGAGTAATGTCAGTAAAGATGAAATTGAATTGCTTTGCCCTCACGGAGTTGGTTCGCAGTCTATAGATTATTATGAGTCAAAGGCCATCACAGATGTCTTTGGATTAAATCCTGATAGCCCCCTCATTACAACATTTAAGCCATATGTAGGCCATAATCTCGGTGGCAGTGCATTATTGGAAACCGCTATTCTTCTGCTCTCTCTGAAGAATGACATAGTCTTGCCTACATTAAATTGTGAACACATAGACCCAAAATTTAAGATAAAATTGATTAAAGAAAAATTAGAAACCGAAGTAAATGTAGCTATGAAAATCTGCTGCGCGTTTGCTGGATATAATGCGGCAGTAGTGCTCAGAAAATATAAGAATTGATCAAATGACACTAAACCTATTTTCATTATCAGGAGCAGTCTTAACTACTACCTGCCTTATTTTGTTATTTATTATTTTGAGGTCTGGGAGAAACAGGCTTCAGTACATATGGGGGGTTTTTAATGTTTCTCTTATTATTTGGGGAACGAGTGCCTTTTTTATAGGCAGAGTAGATAATGAATTGTCTGCGCTTTATTGGTGGAAAATAGCACACATCGGCATTATTCTGATACCGGTTTTTTTCTATCATGTAATTTATCTCTTATGTGAAATAGATCATAAAAAATCACTTTACTTCTTGTACTTGCAAGGTGTCTTCTTTCTTGCATTGAATATAATGAACATTAACGGTCTATTCATTACTCAGACAAGATTTGTTTTTCAATCTTTTTATTATTTTAAACCAGGATATTTATATCATTTGTTTCTTGCTTTTTGGTTAGCAATTGTAATTCATGGTATTGTCATGCTTTATATTGCATATCGTAAATCTTCGGGCATCAGGAGAAATCAAATTATTTTATTTCTTGCTGGATTATGTATAGGGTTTCTTGGGGGAGTAACAAACTTTTTTCCTGTGTATGGCATAAATATTTATCCACTTGGCAATTTTGGCATTCCTCTCTATTGTATTGTCGCAACATATTCCATCATGCGTTATCGCCTCATGGACATAAAACTTGTATTCAGGAAGAGCATGGTCTATTCACTATCCGCCGGAATTCTGACCAGCCTTTTTGTCGTTCTTGTTCTTACCATGACTAAATTCTTTTCGACTGTAGTTCATGACAGCTCTTTTACAATCACTGTTGTTGCGGCACTTATCATTGCGGTTCTTTTTGACCCGTTGAAAAACAAAATACAGTCATATATCGACAAGAACTTCTATAAAAGGACTTTCGACTATTATCCGACTATACGGAAAATAAGCCGCGAGCTTACTTCAATT
>DKBK01000081.1 GCA_002451135.1 Nitrospiraceae bacterium UBA6902 | reverse complement strand
CTGCCAATTCCGCCACTCCGGCGATATATTTGTATGCAACTAATATCTTACTTAAAAAAACATTACGGGACTTCAATGTAAGGACTTTTTCTATTTAATCCCTGTTCGCTCGCTCTGCTTACGTGTCATTGGAAAGTCCCTTGCGTCTGCCAATTCCGCCACTCCGGCAACTATAAATGTGTACAATTTTAAAGATTTTATAGAGATTCGTCAATCACCACAAATACGTTGATGTAGCATAAGTTTAACAGATAGCATGGCTCTATATGGGAAAAAAACAATAGCGGTGAGATATTTTTAAAATACAATATACGCTTACTGGATTCATTGATATGAGAAATGAAACATAAAAAAAGAATACAACTAGAGGCGGGGTATATGATCAGTCATATGTTCAGGAGATATGAAAGTGATTCTATCATTGCATCATTACGAGACAACTGCCGCCGCAAGTCTTGATAAGCTCCTGCCGGATTAATATGGGGCTTGAGGCAGTTTCATTAACGTGAACGGTATCCACAGGCTTCGCACTTATTTCTTCAGGATATGGGTAATGATGTAATCAGCGATGCGTTCATTTGCAAGAGCGTTGGGATGATTTTCATACGGCGGGTTTACCGCATAACTAGTTCTGTTCTTGGGATATCCGGGCAACACTTTTTCAATGAGATAAACAGGAACAGTCTTTTCCTTTAAACGTCGAATAATAAGTTCACGATGTATTTCAGGTTTGTCCCAAAGAATCATATGAAACTCAAGGCCTGGATAGCGCTCCTCCAGCAAACGCCTTGTTTTATCGATAATCGCGATAAACAAGTCTATGTGTGCTCTGCTTACCGGTTCTACTCTGTCGATATATTTTTTATATATAAATGATTTTTCCATCTGATTTCTGACTTTCATTTTTATTCCGCTCTCAATTTTATAGTCATCAAAATGACCTCTATATTTGACTGACCCGTCTGCATCAAGTATGTACCGGGGACCGTGCTGATCCCAGAATGATAAGCCGGCAGCCCGGTCCACATGGGTAACAAGTGCCTGATAAATCGCATAGTTAGGTTTACATTCAACAATATTGTCTACCACATCATGCTCGACGGCAGCCAGCATTTGATGAGGACCGTATCCATGAAAACCAAAATTATAAATTGTATATTTCCCACGTGTTTTCATGCCGACTATATAGGGTAATGTTTCATTATCATTAAGACCTTCCCCAAATGTGAATGAGTCGCCGAAAAAAAGTATACATCCTGTGGTTTCTTTATTTTTGTATTGGGGTCCGGCGCGTAATCCCTTTATGTCTATTGTATAGGTGACATTATATAGTTCTTTTTCCCCGAGAAATTTAATTGAGGTAAAGGCCTTCCCCTTTCCCGGAGCATATCCGAGGATATCATCTGTTACAGTATAATGCCTTGTGTAATCACTATAGTCGCCTTCAAAACGTTCTTTATCGCTAAGGGCTTGGGATGTCCATAAATATGTTTCAAGACCACCAAGTATGAGAATGCATATCCCTAAATTGAGACATAATAACTTGACAAACGGTTTTATCCGGGTTAGTGCAGCATATACCAAAATTAGAAAAAAGAATAATGATATCCAAATGTACGGTACGGGGAAATACCTGAGCGAAAGGATTGAAAACCCGGCACCGAGCACAATGAGCATCATGAGGAACATTTTATTTGCTTTTCCCTGAAAGAGTATTTTCCGATTCGGGCATATTACAATTTATGAGCCTTAATCGCTGAGCCACTTTTACTGCAAGAAGACGATAACCGGTTTCATTAAAATGCCTGTCGCCGAATACATTCCCATCTCTCTTTTCATCCGCGAAGATATCGGGCGCTCCAGCGGGATTCTCATCCTCCATCCCTGACCGCATGTAGGGATTGCTGAATCTCGCGTTGATGACATCGACGTGATCGTGCAGCATTGCCTCAATTTTTCTATACCTGACTGCCCGTGCATCATCTTTCCAGTTGAGGGGATCCGCTTCCTCAAGGTACACAGACTGGTTGACAATGAGCACGTAATAAATGTCGAACCCATTGATTTTCGCCAATCGGTTCATTTCTTCCACAGCCAGTTTTATCTTTTGTAATCCCCACGCTTCATCATTTTTTTTGAACTGTTGAGGGACCTGCCAACGCTGGAGCCTTTCTGTTGATTTCATCAGCAAGTTAAATAGATAGCTCTCTTTTTTTATAGGAGCGGGAAGAGGGAAATTATCGTAAATGAGCTGACGTATTGAGAGCCAGCTCATCGGTCCATCCAGAGGTACGAGTTTGTTGCTGTCGGAGACCGTGAAGACTGCCTTCTCGATATTATCCATAATGTCATTCGTATAAATGGACCAGATAACTACATCAGGTTTGAGTCTTGGCAATATGTACTTCGTGAACAGTTTCAGCTGCTGATCGGTTCCTGTGTCACCCTGACCCGCATTTATGACCTTTATCCTGCATTCGGCATTCGACAATAGTTCGCTCAAGACATCCGGATAGGTCTTCCCATTATAGACAGGGTATCCTTCGGTAAATGAATCTCCCAGGGTCACGACCGTCTTATCGAAGTTGTGTGATGAAAAAAAGTCGTCTCGCAGGAAAACGGGGTTGATCATGATGGTTTCTTTATCAGGCACGCGCCAGGCTTCGGTGAGGTAGAAGGCCCGCTGCAGTGCCGGCTTGTAATGGAATACTCTCAGGCCTGCCTCAAGCATAATACTACTGACGAGCACGGCTCCTGCGAGCAGAAGCATGGGGGTGATTTTCTTTATCATTACTGTGGGGCCCGCGTACCCTTTATCCCGGGGATATCTGTACGAACCTTATATAGGGAAGTCAGCGCAGTTTGGTTCTCTTTATATACGTACTTCTCCGTCGGACGTCACCTTCAGATGTAAATAAACTTTCTCACACCCCTTTTAAAAAGAGGATTTTATAGGGCCAGACTATCAAAATATCATTGCAGCGGTATTGCCAAAAAATGATATTTGTCCTCTGCTACACAGAGGCCTGCGAGCGATTCCCGTCAAGAAAAGCTTTTAAAATCCTTACATACTCAACTCTATGCTGGAGTTTGAGGAAACTCTGGTTGTTTTTATGAATACGTCTTCTCATGATAATGTCGGGAAGCATACAGCTCCTTATCCCGAAACCTTTCGCCCTGACATACCATTCAACAAATTCTGCAATATGATAGTCTGTTTTAAACAAACCAATGCGTCGAAAATCATCCCGCTTTATCATCATGGTTCCCGCATGATACCCTGGCATCCTTGTAGAGGAATGAGGTATTTCTTTTATTGTCATATCAGCTAATTCAGGGCTATAGAATTGCTCGACGTGACCAAAAACAATCTCAAGATCTGTATTGTGATGGAAGACTGCCATTTGGCTTGTCAGTTTATGCTCAATCCAGAGATCATCCTGGTCGAGAAAAGCAAGAAAATTCCCGTGCGCCAATTCTATACCCTTATTGCGGGCAGCCCCGGTACCTCTATTCGGCTGGCAGCAGTATCTCACCGGCGGACCATAGCGCCGTGCGATATCCGCGCTTCCATCCGTTGAACCATCATCCACCACAATGATCTCGATGGGACGCCAGGTTTGTGCCAGGACGCTCTGGATTGCTTCAGCCAAATATTTTTCGCCGTTATATACGGGAATAATGACACTGACTAACGGATTATCCGGCATAGTTTTTCCAAACGATATGCATGCGGGAATAAAGACATCCCGAAGAGATCGTCATACTAAATTAGTCATCTTTTCTCTGGCCTGGCAGGCCAGGTAGTTTATTTTCACAGTAATCAGAAAGATCTGGAAGAGTTTGAAGGAAGCCTTTTTTTTGACGACGGCGATCCAGAGATTTCTTCAAAACCCTGGTGAGTTGAAAAGATCCGGCGTTTTTATCCCGGGTCATGTTTTTGCCGTGCAGTCGGTAATACAGGGTAATGTGATCAATAAAAGCCATTCCGATACCTTTTTCCCTGGCTCGTAAGAACCAGTCGTGATCTTCGCTGTAGCGCAGGGTTTCATCAAAGGTGCCCACCTTGTCAAATGCGGATCTTCTGAAGAGAGCGCTTCCCAGCAGAACATTGGCGAGCGGGCTCTCGGAATCGATGCAACGATCGGTTTCCGGTGATCCGCTCAGTCGGACAACCTGGATTCGACCGAGAACGACATCCAGTCCCGGATTTTTCAGAAGGCAGGCAGTTTGTACCTCTACCTTATCCACAGGCCAGATGTCATCAACATCCAGGAAGGCGATAATGTCACCGCCCGCTATTTCCAGCCCTCTGTTCCGGGCAGAGGCGGGCCCGCTGTTTGTTTGATACACATAACGGATATCTGCCCCTAAACGTGCTGCCAACCCGGCTGTGCCGTCTCTTGAACCATCATCAACGATAATAATTTCCAGCCGCTCGTAATTCTGGCGTTTGATGCTTGCCACTGCATCAGCCAGAAAGTCTACTCCGTTATAGACAGGAATTATAACACTTACCAGCAATTTTTCACTTCTCATTATTTCCTTACATGTTCAGCGAGCATAAGGGAAACATCTGTACCTTCAGACGACAATCCCCGGCCTTTTTCACTACATGTGAACCGGTAATTTCCGGGCCGTTGAGAGCTGGCATGTCTGATTCCTCTTCTCCCCTTTTCATGTGATCAATCACGGCCCGCTCGACAAGATCTATACTATTCAGTATAGTGTAGATTACAAGGTTTGTCACCGTCATCATTTAGATGCTGTGTAATGAATAATATGAGTGCAGAAATACAAATATCATCGGTAATGCTCTGCTACAATCGTCTCGAGTTGTCAAAAAAATGTCTGGAGTCATATTTACATACCATATCAGTTCCTCATGAACTGGTTATTGTAAATAACGCATCAACTGATAATACCAGAGAATGGCTTGAGGGAATAAAAAATGATCCTCGAATAAAAAAAATTATCCATGGGGTAAACAATGATCCCGCTTCTGCATTAAATTCAGGCCTGAGGATATGTACGGGAAGATACCTCCACGTGATGGAAAATGATTATATCTATTTTGATGGATGGGACATATACGTGCTCAATTGCTTCGACAAAATAGCNNAGCAGTTCAGTATTTCAGAGAAAGATTTTTTTTGATCACCACGTGCGCTGGCAGAATATTCACAGAGGCTCTATGCCGGATGATGAGCAATTTTCTGATGCAGTGAAAAAAGCAGGATTTCTTGTTGCCTGGCCTGACAAACCTCTTGCGGAGGCAGTAGGCTTTTCCCCTGAAGAATTCGAAAGAGACCCCGATTATTATATAACAAACTATACACAGAAACTTCGTAATGCTCTCCGGTTGCGTTCATCAGTGAGAAACATGATACGTTCTGCTCTCGATCCGAAGACGAGAGAAGCCATGGCGAGATTATTCATGCTGTACTGGATTAAAGTGAAGAACCGTTTCACGCCATAAGTCTCTTTCTACGGTAAGTCCTTAGCCATACTTATATTTTAAGCGCCCTATCATAAAACCCAACGATTCAATCACCCGCAACTGATGGACAAAATACTTTTTATTCAGGGGTAACAGGTTTCCCAGGAAGTCAGACATATCACTTCTGAATTTCCTGACAGCATAATCGGGAATCCCTAAAAAGTTTTCATATGGGTAATCTCCGAGCAGGAGACCATGAAGTTCTCCATGCTGAAACATCCATCTTCGAAAATACATCTTTCGCATTCGTTCTTGCGGGATACAATGATGCACGATCGCATCCGGCATGTACAGGATGGATTCTCCTGCCGCTAAAAGAGTACTCACAAAATATGTCTCTTCTCCGGAATAAAGTTTGTCCGGCAACCGGCCTCTCTCTGTACTGAACAGACCATAGGTCTGGAATGCATCAGCGCGAACAGCGAAGTTTGCTCCCCAGATAACAGGCTTAGTGAGAAAAAGAGGAACATTGCCGTAGTCCAGGAGCGCTAAACGATCGTACAACTCTTCCGATAACCAGACTGGCACAGGTTTTTCCCACACAGGAAGTATCTTGCCTCCCATGCACTGCACATCATATTCCCCGAAAGCCTTTACAACAGCCCCGATCCACCCATGGTCAACGACGACATCATCATCTGTAAAAGCGATCAACCTGCCCTTTGCTTCACGAATACCTCGATTTCGTGCAAATGAAAGCCCCTGACGTGCTTCCTTAACAAAGAGGATGGGAAAACGGCAGCGTTTCTGCAGATTATCAACTATCTCCTCCGTATTATCCTTTGAGTTGTTATCGACGATGATCAGCTCCCATTCCAGATTCTCCGGGACGAACAGCTGGGTTACGCTATCCAGCGTCCTTTTCAGTGATTGAGAACGATTACAGGTACAGATTATTACGCTGAGGTCCATCCCATTGAGTATCCTTTAGAAAAGACGTGTCCTGATTTTTATTTTCAACGGGTCCATTCCATCAGGATCTCCGTTATAGGTTTACCGTCAACATATGGCAATTTGGCACCGAGCAAGCTGGCAAAAGTTGGGGCAAAATCCATGAGGGAGACAATCCTTTTCAGGGAACCCGCCCTAATTCCGCCTCCAAAGGCAATAAACAGACCTTCCGGCCTGTGATCACCTGTGCGGCAGTAGGAATTTACTCCTTCGATGATTCCTGTGTTTTCAGAAAAAAGCCGTATCCTGCTCGTCTTTCCGTCCCCTGCGCCAAGAGTTCCTACACGTTTTTCATCGCTCCACTCGACTAACAGGTCAGGCAGGTGGTCGATGCCTTCTCCCTGATATAAGTCAGTTGTCCTTCGGACGCTCTTTATCATGGGAATTCCTGTCTCATAGTCAATAATTTTCAATAAATTCCGGGCCAGATCGTCGCAAAAAGAATCCATATCCGCCCCCGGCTGTATGATCCCCATGGGCTCCCGGCCAGCCAGATTAACACGAACCCCACCGATAGACAATGCATTTTCTACGGGAAAGCATTTACTTTTTTTCAGATCTATTCCTGAAATGGTGGGAGGGGGAGAGACGTGATGAGCGTCGACATGACCACGATAGCTATCTCGCAGGGCCCCAAGTTTCCCCCTGATGCGTTGCGGCATACGCTGCCAAACTGATTTCAGGAGAACATCCATTCTGTCTTCAGACCCCGTTGAAGGAGAGTGAACATGGTCTACCGTGTAGACCTCAGCAGCTCCCAGACGGATGAGGATCTCAGGGAGCAGGAATTGTGCGCCAAAATTGTGCGCCATGCGATGACTGGCAAGAAAAACGACCATAGTGCCGTCATCGATCTCTGCGAGAATCTCCCCGATTGCAGCGTCAATGGCCATGTATACATCACGAACAGGATTGCCTGTTTGTGCAACGGTCTCGGGAGAATAATTGGGATGACGCGGGTCATGAAGATGCCAGCACTGATGTCCTGCACAATGGCCCTCGGTAAATACCTGGGCAAAGAAGTCCCATTTTTCTTTCTTCAGATAGTGTATGGTCAACTCTGTCTTCCTCTGCACACCCTGTATAAGCTGGTCTCTGAAATCACAAAAGTCCTTGGGAGTACGTCCGGGAACATCACATGAATTTTGCAGGGGATGTTGACCGAAACGGTCGAGCACATCCTGCTTCAGCGTCTNNCCTGTGTAGCACCGATAGAGCTCATAGGTTCCCGGGTTCAGTTGAATGAGTCTATGGAATCCATGACGGCCCGGAGTAACCCCCGTATAAAACGACGGCCAGGTGGCTCCTTCAAAGAAGCCCTCCAGACTCATGGTATTGCCAACCAGTCCCCTGCGAAGCAGGGTACGCATATTTGTTAATGTTCCATCGGCAGCCCAGTTCTGTATCAAAAACTTGTCTCCGGCATCCATAGCAAGAAAAAGCACTTTTGCAGTCGCTGTCATATCATTACACCTTCCCTTATTTGCAGATAATCATGATCCATAGGAATACATCCAGCTGCATCGGTTACAACCTGCAAAATGCTTCTCCTTCAATATCACGGAACGGAATGTGCGTGCTCTTTCATTGTTCCAAAGTTCATGAAAACTATCGTTGCGGAGGTTCCCGATACTAAAATCATCTATCCATTCATCGGGACAGAACCTGACATCACCGTTCGGTTTTATCACAGCCCCGAAAAAGGGAGCAGTACATCTCTTTCTCAGCCGGGGACTCTCTGAATAATACTTGACTGTATCAGCGCTTGATAAATCCGGAAACATCTTGACCTTCGGCAGACTGCTCACACACATAATTTCGTCACGGAACGCCCTTGGATCAGTTATGCGCGAAGCAGGGAGCACATGACTGGCGGCACCGGAAGCCCTGCATCCGAGGGTATGCCTGACTGCCGACTGGTGGGCTGCCAGTTCATTTGGTGAAACATACCAGAGATGATGTAATCGATAAAAATCGGCGCCATCTCCTGTCGACTGCCCTATTGCGTTCAACGTCTCCTTTACACGGCCCATCAGGTTGCGCGTCAAGGCAATATTTACCGTGATAACAGGTTTTCTGGATACCTGCTTTTTTTTGTATTCAGCAACATTTCTCACGCTTTGTGTTACCTTCTCGAAAACACCTCTCCCTCTCACCCGATCATGAAGTTCTTTATTCCCATCGATAGAGAAACTGATCTCGTCAACTCCAAGCTCAACAAGCATTTCTATGTCTTTTGTCTCCATTAACGTTCCATTTGTGGTAAACGCAACAGACATGTTCCTGCTTTTTATATGCTTCAGGATCATCAGGAAATCTTTACGTATAAAAGGTTCAGATCCCCCTATGTAAATATGAGAGTTGTAAGGAACCAGCTGATCCACTATGCCGAAAACCTCATCGGTAGTAAGTTCATCGCCCTCGTATCGGTTTCCAAGACCGTTTTCCCCGTGAAACCAGCACATCTTGCAGCGTAAATTACAGCGATTACTCAGTTCTATGTCCACCTGTACCGGTCTATCGCAATGGAAGTTCGATAGGACATGAGGATAGACACTGCGCAGATGATGTAAAGCTCTGTCTTTGCGAAATATCATTCCCCTGAGATCCTTAATAGCAAACCACCTGAGACGATTTTTCAGGCATGTGCTGTGTTCCTTGTTTTTAAGGTACTCCTGTAAAAGTTATTATGAACCATTACCTGTCATAATGATTCGTGTCATCCATCGGATATGGTGAATAACTATTTGGCCCCATAGTGCATTTTAAACAAAGATCATATTTCTTTCTTTCTCCGCCCTGCAATTCTTTTATTATTTTTTTATGTTCCTCCGAATACCAAATTTCCTTAATACTCTTGTCAAATATATTTGATTTCATTAATTCACCATACATATCTTCACAGCAACAACTCACATCGCCATTGTAATGAATTAATAGATATTTTTGTGGGTTGGCACAAATTGCGGCTGGATATGTTTTCTTTTCCAGTTTTCCCATTTTTTCATTATCCGGGCTGTACGTTCTTCTATAAGTTTTTTCAGCAATACTGAACAATATTGTTGTCCCATATAATCTTTTTATCCAAAATTCTTTTTGATCTTCCTTTTCTTCCTGATTGTTATAATCATATAATCCCACCACCACATATTCAAAAACTTCCGCAGACTTTTTGCATAATTCTTCATTATTTCTTAACACATCTCCGTTCGTATGGACATAGGGCCTCATGCCTCTCTTTTTTGCTTCAGTTGCGATCTGTATCAATCTGTTGTCAAGAAAAGCTTCACTAAGATGATGGAATGTGATATAGCCCTTAAAATTCAGAGATTGCAATTCATCAAGAAGTTTCATTACTTTTTCTGCAGGCATTGATTTAGAAACTCTTTTCCCCTCAGGGGTTCTCCTTTTACCAGAGGTATCTGACTGCCTGGAACAAAAATAACAATCCCTATTGCAGTTAGACTGAAGTTCTATTACCACTCTTTGGAAAAGGGGGATATGTAATTTCATTTTTAATTGAACTGACAAGAAATTGCTTTTAAACATGGTAAAAATATTAACTGGAGAAAAGGATATGTCAAAGGTCTTTCTCTTCATGTAATCATTATCCCGGGGATATTTGTGCTAACCTTATATACGGCAGTCTGCGAAATGATGCAGAGACTCTTCCCGCTATCATGTCCTTAGACACAATTTATGGTTTTTCCTGTGTGACAAGTGTTCCCAGATATCTGCCTTCCTGATCAAGGACCCACACCTGCCGGTCCTGCGCAGTAAGAATATTTCTGACATATCTATCATCATCTATTATCCACTCGTGTCATGTCTTATTCGATCCCGGTCTCGCCCAGCTTTTTTATTGGACAAAACGCAGTCACTAAAGTGAAGGTGCTGAAACACTTTATCTGCAAGAAGACGGTAACCGGTTTCATTAAAATGTCTGTCGCCAAGTACATTTCCATCTCTCTTTTCATCTGCGAAGATGTCGGGTGCTCCAGTGGGATTCTCATCCTTTGTCCCCGACCGAATGTAGGGGTTATTGAATCTCGCGTTGATGATGTTACCCTGATCGCCCAGCATAGCCTCAATTTTTCTATGACTGACAGCCCGTATATTATCTTTCCATTTGAGGGTGTCCGCCTGTTGGAGATAGACTGACTGATTGGTGATGATTACATAATAGATATCAAAACCGTAGGTTTTCGCCAGTCGGTTCATTTCCTCGACGGCCAGTTTTATTTTCTGCAATCCCCACTCTTCAGCATTGTTCTTGTATGTTTCAGGGACCTGCCAACGCTGGAGCCTTTCCGTTGATTTCAACAGGAGGTTGAAGAGGTAGCTGTCATTTTTTATGGTGGCGGAAAGAGGGAATTTATCGTAAATGAGCTGACGTATTGAAAACCAGCTCTTTGGTCCATCGATGGGTATGAGTTTATTGTTGCCGGAGATTGTGTAAACCGCCTTCTCAACATTGTCTAGTATGTCATTTGAATAAATGGACCAGATAACGATATCCGGTTTGAGTCTCGGCAATATATACGTCGTGAACAGCTTCAGGTGCTGGTCAGTTCCTGTGTCACCCTGGCCGGCATTGATAACATTTACCCTGCATCCAGCATCCCATAACAACCCCTTAAGGACATCAGGATATGTTTTCCCGTTAAAGACAGGGTATCCTTCAGTAAATGAATCTCCCAGGGTCACTATAGTCGTTTCATTGTTGTTTGATGAGAAGTAGTCTTCCCGTAGAAACGCTGGCTTGATCACGATGGTTTCATTATCAGGCACATACCATGCCGCGGTGAGGTAGAAGGCCCGTTGCAGTTTCGGCTTGTAACTGAATACTCTCAGGACGAGTTCAACGGTAACGATGCCGACGCAGATACCCATAACCACGAGAAGCAGGGGCGAGATTTTTCTTATCAGAGATGATAATCTCAAGTTACTTTATAGCTTAGACTGTCATCTGTGCAGAGGGCAGGGGAACACCTTTCCCCTGCTGTCCGGCTCCTTTCACTAACAGAAGTCTTATTGAGTATTGTAAAGGCGTTCACAAACTGAGTAGTTATTCCTTCAGAAAAT
>DKBK01000140.1 GCA_002451135.1 Nitrospiraceae bacterium UBA6902 | reverse complement strand
GGAAGAGCGGGCAAAGGCGACTGCTGGCTGAGGATCGGACAGGATTGAATGATTTTTACCCCGTCATTCTTTATCTTTTCTGCAGGAACATATTGAGAATTAATATATCTGTGTGTAAATAAACTCTCTCCGGTCTATTGAATTTATCAGCGGGTATTCTTTATAATGTATAGGCTTATTTGACGGTATTCTCATCCTGTTTCCCGGGTAGCTCAGCCGGCAGAGCGGGTGGCTGTTAACCACCATGTCGGGGGTTCGAATCCCTCCCCGGGAGCCAGTCACTCCTCTCAGCAAANNTTCGAACAGTTTTTCTTGTGGACAGTTTCAAGGACAGGCCTCTTGCCTGCTTTGGCTATTCCCCTTCAGCGCAATGTAATCAGGATTTAGTGGGAATTTTCAGGACCTGGCCTTTCATGAGCCTGTTCGGGTCTTTCATCGAGTTTGCCTTGATAATGGCGTTCACAGAGGAATTATATAACTTTGCAATGTACGACAGGTTTTGTCCGTCCGTTACACGATGAAGTTTCGTAATATAGATATGGCTTCTTTTTTCATTTGGAGCAATCAGGGCGTATTCATGAGTGAGTTTCTCTTTCATGCCTGCAGGGACTTTTAAAGGATAATGTTTTGGCAAGAATCTGCGTGATTCCAGTACAGATTTATTTAATGCGGGATTTAAGTGGGTGATGACCTTTCTGTCTAAAGAACAATATTTCAGAAGTGTCTTCATTTTGACATAGTCTTGCAGAATAAATTCATCATATACATCGGGAGGGGGAAATTGAATTTCACCGAAATAAGTTCTGTAGTTCCCCGTCACCTCGACTATAGCCAGGAATTCAGGATAAAAATTTCTGGATGAAAAACCGAACGAGCGGCCCCTGTATGTAGTAATGATTGTCTCAATGTCTCTGCTTTTCGTCTGCCGTACCGCATTATTCATCCCGGAGGCTCCGTGATTATAGGCAGTGATAGCCAGAGGCCAGGACTCAAGCTGACGGTAGTATGATGACAGCAGTTTGGCAGCAGCTTCCGTTGATTTAAGGTGATCCCTTCTTTCGTCCACATACCGGTCAATTATTAAATAGTTTTTCCCTGTTGAACGGGTGAGCTGCCAGATGCCGGCAGCGCCTGCCGTTGAGTATACATGTGCATTGAAGGAAGACTCTGCAAAGGGGATGAGGGTTAATTCCGCGGGGAGTCCATATTGAGCGAAAATCTGTTCCATGTCTTTTAGATAGCGGGAAGCGTTCACCATGGCCATTTGAAAGGAGTCTTTCATGCCATACTGGACCCTGAAATTTCTTGCGGCCCTGTCAAAGGGGTAATTTCCGGGAATATCTTTGATCATGCGAAACACCCCCTGTTCTTCTTCACTCAATGCAGGCATGTTCCTATGGGGCAATGCATTGAGTTTGCGCAATATCAGTTTATATTTATTAATGGCTGATCCAATTGTTTTTCTCCGGGCTTTCACGGAATAGCGTTGTTCTTCCGTCATATCTATTACTGCATAGATGATGTTTACATGCCTGCGATCATGAATAATTGCCTGTCTGGACGTGTACTCTGTAAAAATCTTTTTCCAAAACTCTACCTGGGGCCTGAGCCCGTCAGGATAGGGGAAAAAGGTCGGATTTGAAGGCTGGAGAAAAAGTGAGTCAGGCTCAGCAGGTGATTGAGTTGCCTGCATATCGTTATATCTGGGACGGCCGTCAGTACTGGATAGATGATTATCCTTCTGAACAGACAGGAACAAAAGAGCACCTGAAAGAAAGAAAAGCAAGAGATACCCGTTTCTTTTCATGAAATAAATATTCGTTCGCATAATGATTTGACGTTTCTGTGCACAATATTCATTTTATGCTCAGAAATGTATGGAATTGTATTATTCTAAGATATTCGCAATGCAGGTGAAATTCTGTAAGACANNTATTGAGATATTAAATTCAATTTTTAAGCCTGACCCCCAAAAAAGTTGTACAGGGCAGGCCTACTTAATTAATACGATACGCGACAATGACTATGGACAATGCTTTGTCGGACATGACGTGCTGACGCTTCCTCCGCACACTTCTTCAATAAGTTTTTTGTTCCCTTTTTCAGAGAGACCAAGGTCATGAAGTTCAGATTTCAAAAGATCACATGTTGCATTGCCGCCGAGGTACCCGTTCACCCTGGCTACTGCCGTGGAAGAAATGAGTTCTTCAACAGCGGGATATTTGGCCCTGAATTCAGCCATGAGCTCTGGATAGCCCCGCAGTATATGTTTTTGATGATAGTCCTCGGCAAGATAAAATTCATTAAGAGGCAGTATTTCCGTTTTAATCGTACCTGTGATTGAAGAAGCAAGATGTGCCCTTGTGTCTTCAGCAGCCCTTTTCTGTTTTTCATCGTGATAAAAGATTGCCTTTTTGTACTGCTGCGACCACGACTGAGAAGCAGGGTCATGACTTTCCCAGAATATATCCAGCAACTCCTCATATGAAATCTTCCCCGGATCGTAATCAATCTGGATTGCCTCTGAATGGCTTCCGAGATTAGTGTATGTGGGATTTCCGGAATTTCCTCCGGTGTATCCCACACGCGTGCGGACAACTCCTGCGATACTCCCGAACCGGGAGTCAGGGCCCCAGAATCACCCCAATGCAAAAGTGGCTGTCTTTATTGCTGCAGGTGGTTCGATATCAATACGCGGGATATCTCTGTTCATTGTTGTTACGGAACTGTCCATTGCGCTTCTCCCTCCAAACTCCTGGGCCGCAAAATGCTGTACTCCGACAAATATGAGAGACAGCATCAATAACATTATGGTAATGAGAGGCATCATGTTCTGCCCTCCTTTCCGCAGTTTCAATTTATTTATTCTAAATCTTTTCTTATTCAAAAGGTTGTGCATACTGACCGTATCCATTCTTTTCCAGGTCTTCAGCAGGAATAAAGCGGAGTGAGGCGGAATTTATGCAATATCTGAGTCCCGTTGGTTCGGGTCCGTCATTAAACACATGTCCGAGATGGGAATCCCCGTGCCTGCTCCTTACCTCTGTCCTTCTCATGAAAAAACCGTTGTCTTCCTTCTCAACCACATTGTCCGGGACAAGCGGTCTGCTAAAACTCGGCCAGCCGGTACCTGAGACAAACTTGTCAGATGAACTGAAGAGGGGCTCGCCGGAAACTACATCAACATATATTCCGGGTCTCTTGTTGTTCCAGTAATCGTTGTCAAATGCCCTTTCCGTGCCGTTTTCCTGGGTAACCTTATATTGAAGAGGCGTCAGCATTTTTTTTACCTCCTCTTTGGAGGGTCTTATGTATTGTTTGCCATATACCGTGGCCTTGTACATTTCTGTCTTGCCTCCTCTTGTCTCCTCCTCTGTCCCGGCATATGAATAAGCGGCCCCGGCACACAGTAATAAAATCAGCGATAGTAATACGCGGCTCATCACAGTTTTTATCATGTCACTCTCCTTAACAACACGATGTGTATGTAATATGTTTACCTGGGAAGGAAGGTGAGCAGGTGAAGCGTATGCTCCACCTGCCGTAAGTGATATGTATGTCTTCATCCCTCCAAAAGGCATTGTCTAATATTCGTACCCTTTCTGAATTACTATCCTGGCAACAGGATTTCTCCAGTCATACAGGGCGGCATCTATATCACCGATACCATGAATGCCCGCATGTATGTGTACATATCCTTCTCCGTCCTCCTCATTAAATCCTTCCCCCGCGCACATCGCCCCTCCCGGTATATGTTCACACTGTTCGTCATTCATCTCACTGCCGGCATCATAGGCGGGGCTGAGATACATTTCCGCTGTATGGCCAAGGGGAGCGTGAACTCCGTTCAGTGCAATAAACCCGTCATTTGTAGGGACCAGCATGGCGGCAAGGCTGACGTAATCAAACCCCCTGCCCGCCGCAATTTTCACGGTAGCTGTCTCTCCGGGTCCGAGCAGCCCGCCGGAAGTCATGACCTCACCGACCTGAGGATTCATTAGCATCCTTTCAGCCAGTGGGCCGGTTGCCCCGCCCTCTGCCAGCATTGCCAGTTCCCTACTTGCAGGTGATCCCGGGGTAAAAAGATGTACGCCTCTTTTATGCGTCACCACAAGGATCGGGGTAAACGTCTGCCCCTGTGTCATATTAGTTACGGTCACATCATAGGTACGGTCCCTTCTTTCTCCATAAGAGACGGCGCTGATCAGAGAAACCGACAGTATGCATCCCATCAATATGATTAGTTTGAATTTCATGATTAATCCTCCTCTCTTTTATTCGTATGCAGGCCAGTCAATACACACCGCTTGAGAATGCCGTCCGCTTCAGGCCTGCAGGGACGTTGACTTCTCGAACGGGTCAATTGAAATTAACTATATTCCCTCCTTTCCTTCGTATTTGCCTGCTGGATGAATGAGAAATCAGGCCGTCAGGAAACAGCCCTGCATCCCTCATATAAAAAGGGTAACAGGATTTAATCACAGAACTATCACGGAGATATAACGTTTGTATTACAGACCGGAATCAGGAGAACTTTTTCAGCCCGCGGGATGAGTGCGTGTTACTCAGAAGGGCTGACAGGGAGATGAAATGTGAAAGATGCCCCGGAATTCACCGCGCTCTGGGCCTGGATAGAAGAGCCGTGTAATTCGAGTATCCGTTTTGTTATCGCAAGGCCCAGTCCGCAATGGCCGGCCTTGCCCTTCCTGCTTCTGTCCGGCTGATAGAAGCGGTCGAAGATTCTCGGCAGATCATTCTCGGCGATCCCGGGACCGGTATCGCTTATCAGGACCCGGACATGCGCATCCTCATGTTCCATGACAATACTGACTGAGCCGTCTTCAGGGGTATAGCGGACAGCGTTCTCGATGAGGTTTTCGAGGACCCGCTCAATCAGGGCGATATCGGCATATACGAAAGGGAGTTCTTTCCCGATATTCGTAACGATATTCACATGCTTCCCCTGTGCAGTCAATTCAAATTTCTGAACAACGTCCTGGACCAGCTCACGTACACTGAAAGATTCAGGATGCACAACCGTGTCCTGTGCATCAAGCTTGGCCAGCTCAAAGAGATCGGTGATTAATTTGCCGAGACGCTCACAATGACTGATAGCTATCTGCAGATAGTCCCTCCTTTGCGCTGCAGACAGACTTTCATCCTTCATGAGAAGCGTTTCCATGTACCCTCTCAGGGTGGCTAACGGCGTCCTCAGGTCATGCGACACATTTGCCACAAGTTCCCGTCTCAGGGCATCTGATTTCTCCAGTTTATCCATCTGCTGGTTGATACGTTCCGTCATCTGTGTAAACGTTGCCCCAAGCCTGTCGATTTCATCATCCGGGGGGTCAGATATGCGCAAACGAAGGTCAGATTCCTCCGGGGGCATGCCGCTCTTATATCCATCCATTACCGCGGCAAGACGTGTTAACCTGCGGGTCAGGAAGGCAAATATGAGTAAGCCCGCAACCAGTGCTACGAGCAGGCTCATGGCGACTACCCGGATGCTCAATCGGAGAATGTAACTCCCCTGGATTTTCTGAATGATGCTATCGTACGTTTCGCCGCCAAGAATTACATAAAGATATCCTTCCAGCCGTGCACCCTGAGTGATAGGGGCTGCAGTGAAAACCTTCTTCCCTCCTTTATCCCGGGGATCGTCCCCGAGAAGAGGCAGGGCAGGATGTCCCCCGATTAATTTTTTTACTGGTTCCAGATCAACGCTCTTGCGCATAACCTTGCCAGGTTCTGCAGAAAAAGCAAGGATGTTCCCTTCAGGATCGAGGAGATAAATCTCTATACTTGGATTTATCACCATAAGCATATGGAAGATGTCCTTAAGGGCATCCTGATTGATTCGGTTATCGCGCAGAACAATTTTTTCTGCCACAATGAGCCCGGCCAGTTCGCGATTAAGTTTCTGGTTGACTTCCTGCTGATATTTCTCTGTGGAAAAAACACTTATTGCGACAAAACATACCCCGATGAGAACGAACAGCCCGAGTAAGACCAGCGCTAATTTAGCATAGAGCGATCTCAGCATTATTCACCCTCGTTCCTGAAATCAACAAATTTGTAACCAACCCCCCAGACCGTAAGGATGTAGCGCGGTTGAGCAGGATTTTTCTCTATCTTGGCACGGAGTCGGTTTATATGGGAGTTTACCGTGTGCTCATATCCTTCATGTCCATATCCCCACACTCTGTCCAGCAGCAGTGACCTGCTGTACACACGCCCGGGATTCCGTGCAAAATGCAAAAGCAGATCGAATTCCTTCGTTGTGAGATCAACGCCCCTGCTGTCCAGCATTACACTCCGCTTTGCGGTATCGATCACCATATCACCCGCGTGAATTATCTCGGATATGTCATCGTTGTCGTTATGCCGGATATTCTCCATCCTCCGAAATATCGCCTTTACCCGTGCCATGAGTTCCATGATGCTGAAGGGCTTGGTCACGTAATCATCCGCGCCAAGTTCAAGGCCAAGCACACGGTCCAGCTCCGAGGATTTTGAGGTCAGCATCAGAATGGGAACATAAGAGGACCTGCTGCGCAGGCGCTTGCATATTTCCAGACCGTCAAGACCGGGGAGCATCAAATCGAGAATAATCAGGTCATACGATTTCGCATCCGCCTTTGCAGCACCGGAGACACCGTCCAATGCGATGTCAACGCGGTAGGAAAGATCATGGAGGTGCAGCTCAAGCAGCTGAGCAAGCTCTCTGTTGTCCTCTATTATCAGAATATTTTTTCCCATCACACATACCCTGTAATACAAAGATGGTTACATTATAATTATAATGATCAGTTATCACAAAAGAATCACAAAAACCAGATCGACTGCAGGTGAGAAGCCCGGGGGGAGAGACTGTCAGCCATACCGTTTACCCATGACCCCACACAAGACGCACTAACTCAAAAAAAGTTGCAGCTTCTTTTTGTTGAACCCGTCATTGTGTTATCCCGGATTGAATCCTGTTGATGAGGGGTTTTAATGTCAGACCCTGAACGATGATGGAAAAGAGCACCACGATGTACGTGCATGCAAGGAGAAGGTCCCTCCCCTGAAAGGGCGGGAGAGACAGGACGAGTGCAACGGAGATCCCGCCTCTTAGTCCGCTCCATGTCAGTATCCTGATAACCCCCTTTGAGAATTCACCTCTGAATCGCAGAAGGCCTATGGGGATAGAAACGCTTATGAAACGTGCGGCGAGCACAGTCGGAATGACCAGTAAGCCGCTTACCAGATATGTGAACCTGAACTGAATCGCGAAGATCTCAAGGCCGATGAGAAGAAAGAGCACGGCATTGAGTATCTCGTCAATTAACGACCAGAATTTTTCAACATGGTCGATTGTGGTTGCGCTCATGGCGAATCGTTTCCCATGGTTGCCGATAAGGAGCCCTGCCACGACCTCAGCAATAGGGCCGGATATGTGAAGCATTGAGGCGGCTGAATAGGTGAACATTACGAGAGCCAGTGTAATAAGCACTTCTATCTGATAGTTATCAATACTCTTCAGCGCCAGGTGCGCTGTGTATCCGGCAATAAAACCGAGCAGCGCCCCGCCGAATGCCTCCCAGCAAAAAAACAGCGTGATATGCAGAACGCTGAGGCCGGCATCAGGCCCGGCTGACGCAGCTGCGACGAGGAGGATGAAGATTACAATCCCTACGCCGTCATTGAAAAGTGATTCCCCGGTTATCTTTGCCTTAAGCGCGTTTGATGTCCCCGTGGTCTTTAAGATACCGATTACTGCCACAGGGTCGGTAGGTGAGATGAGCGCCCCGAATACAAGCGCGTATAAAAGGGATATTTCAAGGCCGGCCATGTTGAAAATGTAGTATGTCGCATATCCTGTCAGGAGCGTTGATATGATCACTCCGACGGTGGCAAGGCTTGTGATGGCAAATCTGTGTTCATACAGATCGTCAAAATTAACATGGAGAGCCCCTGCAAAGAGGAGAAACCCGAGCATTCCTTTCATAAGGGCTTCATTGAAATCTATCCGGCCGACAAATTCACTGATAATATTACGCATGTGATACGAGGGGGTGACCTGATCGATGAGGATAACAGTCAGAGAACTTGCTAGGGCGATGATCATGAGACCTATGGTTGGCGGTAATTTGAGAAATCTCAGATTCAGATATCCAAACAGGGCAGCCAGGAGCACCAGCGCTGAGGCAATATCAAATATGCTCATACATTCTTCCCCTTACATTACATTTATGTCTTACGCGAAGAGTTCTGATGCTTTTTTGCCAAAGGACTTTTATGGAGTAAAATGCTTTATCAGTATCTCATTGATCTTGTCCGACGTTTCCTGTGCGGCTAATATGCTGGTATGATCTTCATTGATGCCATATACCTTAATGGCCTGCTCCTGGGCTTTATAGTACAGCTGACTGGCCAGCGAAACTGATCCGTCATTGTTCATTCCCAGAAAGGGATTTACGCCTCCCTTGAAGCTGAACAAGAGGTAATAGCTTATATAGTCCGGCAAGCTGGTTTTAAAAAGGCCTTCCTGAAACGGGCTTCCCGGCACCATATCTATCCAGGAGGGTACCACTGCCGGGGAATTCTTCACTCCCATGGGCGCGGCTTCAGATCCTCTCCATGCGGTGGATATTGAGATAAAGACGAGATTAAGCTTGCTCCCTTCCTCTTTGTTTGTGTTATCTATTATCTTATTGATTAACCCTCTTGACACAAACCCTCCCATACTGTGGGCGACAATCACCATTTCATTTTTCTTTTTCTGTACCCTGATCTCGCTGAGTTCCCGTCGCAATAATTCAACTGCGATCTCAAGTCTCATGCCTGAGGGATAATAGTAGATCCAGGGCTGAAAGCGTGAGTGATCAAGGTGTTCTATGATTGATGACCATATCAGCGGATATCCTTCTGCTCCATGTACGAACAGGATGGGGATCTTTTTGCTGTCGTATGGTTCGAGAAAATATACTCCCCCGCCAATTTCATTTAAAAAGCGCACAGGCTCCCAAAATCCTGTCACCCCGTTCTCCATAGCAAATTGCGGATTGTCCAGGCCAGTGACTTCCCCTGCCTTGATTTTTGTATAATCCAGGGTGATCTTTGATGAGGGGGATGAAAGGTCAGGGGATTCAGCCAGGGTTATCTCATCAGGAGGCCGCAATGTTACATTCAGCGGACCTGTATCTTTTCCGGCCTCGAGATCGATAATAGTAGGATCGCCATAATATCCGGCATATTCATTGCGCTGGTATATCAAATCTTCATTCGCGTCTTCAAAGGCTGCGATTATATAGCGGCCCGGAAGTTGCAAAAAATTGAAGGTGCCCAGTTTATGGTAAATGGAATACGAGACTAATTCCTTGCCAGACGGTTTAAGTTCATAAAGTAAGACAATAACAGGTTTATGATGGGGGGATGTACTGATAATTTTCCCATGCAATAGCATATTTTGGTCGATGACTTTCAATTCTTCTCTCAGGGCAAACATATTGCAGCCGGAAATNNCTCTGTGCGGTGATTAAGTTTTATTGCTGTCAATTAATGGGTGACAAGAAGTTTATTCGCACTGAAATACTAATAGATTGTTCCTCCCCTGTCAAGTTCCAAAAATAGGGGTTTATGGGATATCACTGCTTTTCCGAGCAAAGCAGTCCAGTGACCGGAGGTGTTCATGGCGGAAGGGATGCAAAATGCTATGCAACGGTTGCAAATAAGTAAGGATACAATATAATGGAGTTAGTGGTGAATGTGTTATTTTGCTTTTTTGTTGGACGCGGGTTTTATTTGCTCAGGGAAAAGGGGTAAGAGGTTAAGACTTCACCCCGGGCAGTGAGATGAATACATAATATTCATGAGTTGGAGGACAACATGCCTGATCCAGGGAAAGGTGCGGAAAAGAGACGGCTGAATGCGTGTGGCTATAATCTTGATACATCCCGGACAGAAAAGGCCCCGTGGAAAAAGTGGGGGCCGTATCTGAGTGAGCGGCAGTGGGGGACCGTACGGGAGGATTACAGTGATAACGGAGATGCCTGGAATTATTTCACCCACGACCAGGCCCGGTCCCGTGCCTACCGCTGGGGAGAAGACGGACTGGGGGGGATTTGCGACAGCCACCAGATCCTCTGTTTCGCCCTGGCCCTCTGGAATGGGAAGGACCCCATCCTCAAGGAGCGGTTGTTCGGCCTTACCAACAGCGAGGGAAACCACGGGGAGGACGTAAAAGAGTATTATTTTTATCTTGACAGTACTCCTACCCACTCGTTCATGAAGTTTCTCTACAAGTACCCCCAGGAGCAATACCCTTATGCGAAACTCGTTGAGACGAACAGGAAGCGGAAACGCAGTGAGATGGAATATGAACTTCTCGATACGGGGGTGTTTGATAGCGACCGCTATTTTGATATCTTTGTGGAATACGCCAAGACAGCGCCGGAAGACGTGCTGATAAAAATTACCATCTGCAATCGCGGGCCTGAATCAGCTCCCCTCCATGTGCTGCCCACTCTGTGGTTTCGCAACACCTGGTCCTGGCCCGGCGGAGGCCCCAAACCCATTCTCAGTGCCCGCAAGGGTGCGAAGCACAGCTCCTTACATGCCCATCACACAGACCCCCTCTTTCAGGAATCACTGCAGGACTACACCCTGACCTGTGAGGGCGATCCAGTGCTCCTGTTCACAGAGAACGAGACAAATTCCGAGCGGGTGTTTGGCGCACCCAACGCCACTCCCTATGTGAAAGACGGCATCAACAACTACGTGGTTCATAAGAAAATCGCGGCCGTGAATCCGGGACAAACAGGTACCAAGGCATCAGCCCACTACCATCTGAATGTCGGCGCCGGGGAGACAGCGGTCATTAAGCTGCGGCTTTCAGGCGCTTCAAGCAAGGCAACGGAAACCCCTTTCGGGAAAGCGTTCGATGAGACCTTTGCCTCAAGGCTTCGTGAAGCGGACGAATTCTACCAATCCGTCACACCACCGTCCGTAAGAGAAGAGGAGGCCAGCGTTATGCGCCAGGCCCTGGCCGGCATGCTCTGGACCAAGCAGTACTATTTTTTCGATGCGGATCAGTGGCTCGAGGAACACCACTCACATCCGCTTCACGGCGATACCCGGCAGGTGCGGAACTGGGAGTGGTTCCACATGGTGAACGACGATATNNGACAAGTGGGAGTATCCCTGGTATGCTGCCTGGGACCTTGCGTTTCACACCATGGCCCTTTCCGTGGTGGATACTGATTTTGCCAAGGAACAACTTGATCTCATGCTTCGGGAGCTCTACCTGCACCCGAGCGGCCAGATTCCTGCCTACGAATGGAACTTCAGTGACGTGAATCCGCCGGTCCATGCCTGGGCGACGCTCTTCCTGTATCGGACTGAACAGGCTCTTCGCGGGGAGGGAGACATTGACTTTCTCAAGCGCTCCTTTGCCAAGCTGATGCTGAACTTNNTGGTGGGTGAACCGCAAGGACCGGTTCGGCAAGAATGTGTTCGAAGGCGGCTTCCTCGGGCTGGACAACATCGGTGTGTTTGACCGGAGTTCGCCCCTTCCGACAGGGGGATACCTGGAACAGGCTGATGGCACGGCCTGGATGGCCCTGTTCTGCCAGAACATGAGCGAACTGAGTGTAGAGCTGGCTGCTCATGACTCCATCTATGAGGACCTCTGCAATAAATTTGTCGAGCACTTTTTATGGATTGCGTCAGGAATGAATCGCAGGGGAAAGGATGGCATGTGGGACGAGGAAGAGGGTTTCTATTATGATATTCTCAGGCTGCCTAACGGGACCGCACAACGACTGAGAGTACGGTCTATGGTGGGGCTCCTGCCCCTCTGCGCCAGCATGGTGGTTGAGGAGTGGCAGAGGAAGCGGGTCCCCCGGGTGATGGAGAGGCTGACGAGACGGCTCACGCGCATGCCTGAGCTCCTTGAGAGTATGCATGCCATGGGTCCGGACCATCGGGGGGTCGCGGATCGCGGTATTATCGCCCTTGTAAATGAGGAACGGCTTCGCCGGATCCTCAACCGGATGCTGGATGAAAAAGAATTCCTGAGCCCGTACGGCATCCGGTCTCTCTCACGATACCACCTGGAGAACCCTTACATCTTCAAAGTGAACAGGAAGCAATACCGGGTCCAGTACCTGCCGGCGGAATCGGACAGCGGGATGTTCGGTGGAAACTCAAACTGGCGGGGTCCTGTCTGGATGCCGGTCAATGCCCTCATCATCCGGGCTCTCCTGAACTACTACCTCTATTACGGTGATAATTTCAGGATCGAGTGCCCCACGGGTTCAGGGAACATGATGAACCTCTTTGAAGTGAGCAAAGAGATTGCCAGCCGACTTGCCAGAATATTTCTCCGGGATGAAAAGGGCATGCGGCCTGTGTACGGAAAGACTGCCAAATTCCAGAGTGACCCCTGGTGGCGGGATCACGTCCTTTTCTACGAGTACTTTCACGGGGACAACGGTGCGGGGATTGGTGCAAGCCATCAGACCGGCTGGACAGGGCTGGTGGCCAGGATGATCGAACTCTTCGGCCGCCTGGATGCCGGGAAATACCTTGAAGCAGGAAAGCAAAGCGCTTACGCGGGCTTTGACCGGAGTCGGTCAGAAAGGAAGAAAACATGAGGGGAGAAAGGATTGTTGCCTTGAACGGACGTTATGGAAAGTCCCTGCTCTATCTCGGGACAATTTCGGTAAAAGAAATATTCCTCGTCTTTTTTCTGCTTCTCACTGTCATGTCAGGCCGGTGTCTTTCCGCTGCTCCTGAATCGACGCTGTCCGTTGTGCCGAACGAGGCAATAGAGACTGCACCGGTGATGATTGATGATTTCACACTTTTTCCGGTGAGGGGCATACGGGCTTACCCTGCCGCAGAAAGGGCCGGGGTCATTGCAGGTCGGATCAGGAAGGTAGCTTCGGACCACTCGATACGTGACGATGCTATTACCGCCGTCGAAGCTGATACAGAGACCAAGATCGTTGCACACAACTATCTTATCATGAAAATTGTCGATGCCGATGCGGCGCTTGAGGGCATTACAAGACAGCAACTGGGGGAAGTCTATGTCAGGAAGATCCAGACAGCTGTCCTTGCGTACCGCAATGCACGGACATCAGAGAATATCATCCGGGGAATCCTGTATGCCGCTGGTGCGACAATCGCACTGGTCATCATGATTATCCTGGTATCCAGACTTTTTCGGAGAC
The DNA here is from genome assembly GCA_002451135.1 of Nitrospiraceae bacterium UBA6902. Taxonomy (GTDB): domain Bacteria; phylum Nitrospirota; class Thermodesulfovibrionia; order UBA6902; family UBA6902; genus UBA6902. The sequence continues at coordinate 11,907 of DKBK01000140.1, read as the reverse complement.
TGATCGCTTCTCTTGAATTATCTTCTAAAGAGAAAATCCGCTCCCTGGGCATAGAGTCATTGAACATCTTTGGCGCCGAAGAGATCTGGATTGTTATCAACGATGCCCTGAAGACGGTACGATTCATCATCGTGTTTGTGCTCGTGTATGTCTACCTTGAGGGCGTGCTCAGCTTTTTCCCCTGGACCCGGCACTTCGCGATCAGATTTCTTGATTATGTTATGGATCCCCTGAAAGTAATAGGGTTTGGAATTCTTAAGCAGATTCCTGATCTTATGTTTATTTTCGTGCTCGTGATCATTGTGCGTCTTGGACTGAAATTTCTTCATATCTTCTTCAAGGAGATCGAAATCGGAACACGCAAGCTGGCAGGGTTTTACCAGGAATGGGCAAAGCCCACAGACCGGCTCATTACCTTCCTCGTAGTCGTATTTGCGGCGGTGGTCGCATTCCCTTATATTCCTGGCTCTAATACCGCTGCGTTCAAGGGGATCTCATTATTCATCGGCGTTCTGTTCTCGCTGGGGTCTCAGTCCACTGTAGCGAACACCATTGCGGGGTTTGTCGTGCACTACAGGAGGGCCTTCAAGATAGGCGATCGAATCAAGGTCATGGACATTATCGGGGATGTGACGGCAATAACGATGCAGGTGACGCAACTGCAGACCATCAAGAATGAGGAGGTCATCGTCCCGAACTCGGCGATTCTGAACAGCCACATTATCAATTACACCTCACTGGCCCGGAAGAAGGGGCTGATTCTGCATACAGAGGTCACCATCGGCTATGATGCTCCCTGGCGCCAGGTGCATGAAATGCTCCTTATGGCTGCTAACCGGACGAACGGACTCATGAAGGAGCCTCCGCCTTTTGTGCTCCAGAAAAGCCTTGATGATTTCTATGTGAAGTATGAGCTGAATGCGTATACCGATGCGCCTCAAAAGATGGCGGCAATCTACTCGGAGCTCCACAGGAATATCCAGGACGCCTTCAATCAATACGGGGTTCAGATCATGTCACCGCACTATCTCGGAGATCCTGCGACTGCCAAGATTGTCCCGAAGGATAGCTGGTTTAAATCTCCTGCCCAGCAGCAGGGTCAGGATGAAATTAAGTCTGAAAAGTCATTGTAATCATAGAATATATATATGGTAATTTTTTTTACTTCTCTGGAGTATTGCGTCTGCGGCCGGGGTAGCTCTGCAGTCAGAACAGGTAACATTACCACCCTCCGACAGGAGCAGATGGTATAATGACGATGAGGAAGATCTCGATGAACCAGGGGCCTGAAAAACTAAATTATGCAGCAAGAGGACGAATATGAAACGCCGCTTAGTTTATGCAGCGTTTGCCTTTCATCTTTTTTTTGCTGCGACTGTGTTCGGTGAGGCTCCGAACAAAGAGACAAACCCGCCTGCTCGGAACGCCTATGAACTGACGGATAATACCCGGATAAAATTCACCGGCGATCTCGACGGGATGATCGAGCGACGTCTGATCCGCGTCCTTGTGACGCATTCAAAGACCAATTACTTTGTTGACCGGGGAACCCAGCGGGGTATTGTCTACGACGCCTTCCACCTTTTCGAAGGCGCGCTCAACAAGAAGCTCAAGAAAAAACATATTGGCGTCCAGGTTATGTTCATACCCGTGGCACGGGACCAACTTATCCCGGCTCTGCTTGAAGGCCGGGGAGATATTGCGGCAGCAAACCTTACGATCACCCCTGAGCGCCTGAAAAAGGTGGATTTCGCCGAGCCAACGGGAAGGAACGTCTCGGAGATCGTTGTCACCGGCCCCGGGGTTGAGCCGCTCCGGACGGTGCAGGACCTTGCCGGCAGAGAGGTGTATATCCGCAGGTCATCGAGCTTCTATGAGAGCCTGGAGACGCTCAACACGGCGCTGAAAAAGGCAGGCAAGGCGCGGGTGAAGGTGCGGCTAGCTCCTGAGGAGCTCGAAACCGAGGACATCCTCGAGATGGTAAATGCCGGTCTCGTCAAGATCACGATTGCGGACAACCATATTGCCCAGTTCTGGAAACAGGTTCTGACGAAGATTGTGCCGTATCCTGAAGTGTCTGTCCGGACCGGCGGGGATATCGCCTGGATGATCCGGAAGAACAGCCCGAAACTCAGGGCGGAACTCAATGCATTCATTACCCGTTATCCTGAGGGTTCCAAGACACGCAACGTGATATTGCAGAAGTATCTCAAAAATATCAGCTTTGCGAAGGAGGCGACGTCCAAGCAGGATATTGCCAGGTTTGATGCGGTCGTTGATTTATTCCGGAAGTACGGCGATCAATATGAGATGGATTACCTGCTGATGATGGCTCAGGGTTACCAGGAGTCAAAGCTTGACCATAAAGCGAGAAGTCGTGCGGGTGCCATCGGCATAATGCAGGTGATGCCGGCTACAGGCAGAGAGATGAAAGTTGGCGACATCTCTAAAATAGAGCCCAACATTCATGCCGGGGTAAAATACATCAGGTTCATGATGAATCAGTATTACGCCAATGAGCCGATGGACCCGCTGGACAAAATGCTGATCACCTTTGCTTCCTATAACGCAGGTCCGTCACGGGTAGCGCAGCTTCGGAAGGACGCGGCGAAGAGGGGTCTTGATCCCAACAAATGGTTCAATAACGTAGAGGTTATTGCTGCAGAGAAGATTGGACGTGAAACCGTGCAGTACGTAGGCAACGTGTACAAGTATTACCTTGCCTACAGGATGGTGATGGAAACCCGGGAGGAACGTGAGAAAGCGAAGAAGGATGCGAAGAAAAAACTGGGGAATTGAGAGAACAAATATCCGGAGAACGGTCTCCTGCCGAACGGGATGCGTAATCACGTATATTGCCGTCAGAATAACACATGGCAACTATTCATAATAGGAGGAATCATGGAAGCGCAGAAGGTTGTAGTAATCACATGCATTGCACTTGCATGTCTGTTATTGAATGTTCAGGGCATTGTTGCTGCTGAAGATGGGTGGCACTTTGAAATAACCCCATATTTATGGCTGCCTAACATCGACGGTACGGTGACTTTCGACGGGCCTGCCGATGGGGTAGGCAAGTTAGAGACCACGGCTGGCCCCAATGACTATCTCCAGCACCTTAAAATGGCCGGGATGGTTTCGGCCGGAGTGCGCAAGGACCGGTGGTCAGTATTCACCGACGTGATCTACCTTGATTTTTCGAAGGAGGACAGCACGGTCAGGTCTGTCGAGTTCGACGCATTGAATTCCCGCGTGAAGATCGGGGCTGGTCTGGACTCAGGCAGCAGGACTTCTCTGGAGGGCACTGAGTGGACGCTTGCCGGAGGGTATAGCCTGGTGCAGTCCGGGCAGGGAACACTCGATGTATTCGGCGGATTCCGGTACTTCACCGTTAAAGCATCTCTCGACTGGGAACTTGCGGCATCGGTCAGCAGTCCGGCCGGGGGACGGACGTTAGAACGGTCAGGCAGTATCTCCCAGCGGGGAGAACTCTGGGACGGTATTGTCGGGGCACGGGGCCGGATTAACCTTGGCAAGAGCAACCTGTTTATCCCCTATTACCTTGACATCGGGACCGGAACATCTGCCCTTACGTGGCAGGCCCTGCTGGGCGTGGCTTACGCCTTTAACTGGTGGGACATTAAGCTTGCGTACCGCCATCTTTACTATAATACGGATGGCAAGCTTATTGATGACATGCGTTTCAGTGGTCCTGCGCTGGGGGCGAATTTCCGGTTTTAAGGTTGTGACAATAAGAAGCAGGGAGCAGGGGGAAAGACCAATATTCTCCATGCATCCCTCAGAAAGGCATTCTGAAGGCCGGCAGTCATCAGGTGTTCCCTAAAAAAACTTGACCTTTTTATTTTTTATGAGAAAATTGACAATTATAATGCATATCACAGAATCAAATATTTTTGGTTGATATACATTAACTATTTACACAATAAGAATTCTGGTGATAGTATTAATGCGAAAGGATTGAGGAAGAGATGAAGAGCATAATCCATTTTTTGAGGGTGACGATAGTGGGAGGCATACTGTTTCTCGTGCCGATCATTGTCCTGACAATTGTCATCGGCAAGGCCTTTCAGATCGCACGTATGGTGGTCAGGCCCCTGTCAGGGATGATCCCCGTCGAAACGGTCGCAGGCATTGCCCTTGCAAAACTACTGGCGATCATGGCCATCGTGGTCTTCTGTCTTCTTGCCGGGATGTTTGCAAAAACCGCTGCCGCGAGAAAGATGATCAGCTGGATGGAGAACACGCTGCTCTCAAACCTCCCTGGCTACCATCTGATGAAGGGGATAGGAGAGAGTGCTGTGGGTGTTGAAAGTGACAAACCGCATGAGGCAGTGCTTGCAAGGATCGAGGATGCCTGGCAGATTGCCTTCCTGGTAGAACGCATCGAGGGAGGACACGTGGCGGTGTTTATTCCCGGCGCGCCCAACCCCTGGTCGGGATCGGTCTATTTCATGACCTGGGACAGGATCAAACCGCTTGACATTCCTGTCATGTCGGCGCTGAACTGTCTGCAAGGACTCGGCACAGGGGCGAATGCCCTGCTGAAGGGGAAGCTTTAAGCGTGTCTATGGACGCACGAACAACGGACATTTTTCAAGGTATGCTCATGAGGGTGAGAGGCTTTATTTTGGTATTAAACATAAGGAGGGGATCATGAAAGTTCACGTATGTTTTTGTTTATCACTTATTTTAATCTTCTTTGTCACGGGATATGCGTTTACTCAGGAGATCATTATCTATCCGGCAAAGGGACAGAGCAATGAGCAGCTGGAGAAGGACAAATTCGAGTGTTACACATGGGCAAAGGGTCAGACAGGTTTTGATCCCATGGAGGTCCCCACAGCAACAGCACCTCCGCCTGAAGCGCAGGCAGGAAGTGGCGGGGCAATCAAAGGCGCTGCGGCAGGTGCAATTGTCGGCGCAGCAGCTGGTGGAATCTCAAAAAAAGGGAACGTCGGAAAAGGTGCTGCATATGGTGCCGGAGCAGGCGCCCTGCTGGGGGGGATGAACCAGGCAGGCAAGAGGCAGGAGGATGAGAGGAGGCAGCAACAATGGGAAAAGGAGCAGGTGGCCCAATATACCCAGAAAAGGAATTCGTATAACCGCGCCTATGGCGCCTGTCTTGAGGGACGGGGTTATACAGTGAAATGAGAGAATTTTATAAAAATAGAAAGAGGAGATCTGTATGCGAAAATCCATAGTCACATGTATTGTTATTACATTTATGTTAATTCCCCTGGGGGCGGGCGCCGCGGGATTTGACGGATCAGCTCCGCTTCTGTGTTCTCTCACGAGGGCCTTTGAATGCCATGAAGATAATGGATGTATTGCTGCGTTGGTGACTGATCTGAATCTGCCGCGATTTTTTAAAATTGATGTGACCCAGAAAAAGGTGACAGGGGTCAAAGAAGGGGGCAGGACAACAGATATCCAGAATGTCAGGGAAGTTGACGGTAAGCTCATCCTGCAGGGAGCTGAAGATGCAGTTGAAAATGTCAGGGACGGTATCGGATGGACAGTGGCGGTGATGGAAGACTCGGGCAACCTGGTCCTGACCGGCTCAGGAGATGATGTGGGATTTACCGTATTCGGTGCGTGCATTCCTCAATGAAGAGGTATCATTACTAACACTTATTTAAAGGAGGTCTCAGAAATGAGAAAAATGATCGTTGCCGTACTGCTTGTGTTTGGCTGCACACTTTTATCAGGGACGTCTTCCATGGCCCTTGATAAGCTGGTCGAATCTGTTGCAAAGGGTTGTGAGAAGGAGATCACCACATACTGTAAGGACGTCACCCCTGGTGAAGGGCGTATCCTTGCCTGTCTGTATGCTCACGAGGACAAGCTTACGGGAAGCTGCGAGTACGCGCTCTATGATGCGGCAGTCCAGCTCGAGCGGGTCGTTGCGGCGCTGACCTATGTCGCGAACGAATGCAGGGAAGACCTGCGTACCTATTGTTCTGATGTCAAGCCCGGCGAAGGACGGCTCATCGATTGCATTGAGAAAAACAAGCAAAAGGTCAGTAACCGGTGCAAGCAGGCCATCAGCGACATCGGTCTGAAAAAGGTAAAATAGGAAAATCGCGGAGACAAATCTTGAAGCGATTTCTCGGCGGTTTGCGCTATGCAGTTATCGTAGCCGTATTATGTTCCTTTGTCAGCGCCTTCCTCATGCTGTACGTGGGAGCGGAAAAGGTATATAAGGCGGTCATGGGATATGTGACCGGTACCGGTAACGTTGTGATGCAGGGCACTGATGCCGAGAGAGTGCTTGTGCATCTTACCCAGGGAGACGCAGCGATCGCGCGGGTGATCGAGTCAGTAGATGCCTTTCTGGTCGCGCTGGTGATGATGTATTTCGGGTATGGCATGTACTCCATGTTTTTCATCAGGGAAGGGGATTCTCAGGGAAATGACTTTCCCCTTCACGGGATACCAAAGGACATCGGCCAGATGAAGGAGACAATGACGCATGTCATACTTGTCGTGCTCTTTGTACTTTTTGTTCGGGTGGTCTGGCTTAATATCGATAATCTCCGGTGGGAACTGCTTGTGCTGCCTGCGGCAATCGCGCTCCTGGCTTTAGGGCTGAAGCTGGCAGAGATCAAGCCCAGAGATAAGGAAGAGCAATAGCAGACGGGCATCCAGAACTTATGTAAAAGACTGGATGCCCTCTCAACGGACATTTATTTCAGCCCACGTGCGCCCAAGGGCAAGGAGAAAAACTGGAGCCAGACTGTGTGCCTGGCAAAGGCTCGTTTGTCGTTCTGCGCCTGGGCTTGTTACTATTTCCCGCATAGATTCCTTAACGCACGAGGAGGAAAGTAATGAAGTCATGCGCGGCGAGGTTCAGAGAATACATCACCGCGGCGAAACCCCTCCCCTTTGCAGCTTTGCTTGTGATGGTCATCGGCATTCAATCCCTGGTGTCCTCTGCCGCTGCACAGGATAATTCCCCATTGCCGGCCTCACCGGAAGAGAATGGCACTTCCGCCGCATTTTCGGAAAGGAAGGATGACCGTGAGTTGAACTATGCCGTGGTGCCAGGGCCCACCTACTCGCCCTCCCTCGGATGGGGACTCATGATCATCCCGATTGCGACGTTTCGATACGATCCCGCGGACAAGGTAGCGCCCGCATCGTCACTGGCTGCCTTTCTCCTTTTTACCGAGAACGACAGTTACGTTGTGGGCATGGGTTCGAAGCTGTATCTGCGCGAGGACGTCTGGCGAATATCGGGCGGTGCGGGGTATGGCTACATCAAACAGAAGTTCTACGGCATCGGCACTGCGGATCCCGACGAGTACATCTCCATGACCTCCGAATTCATTATGGCCCAGGCCCAGGCGCTCTACCGTGTGTGGCCGGGCGTTTTTCTCGGGCCGTCGATTCAGTACCGGCAGGCCCGGTACCGGGGCGATGATCCGGACGCGGACCGGGTTCTCAAGGTGGCAGGACTGAACTACGATTATAGTAGTAACACCATCCCCGGCATCGTGGCCCAGCTGGACACGCGGGAGGACCAGGTGGCTCCTCGGGATGGCCTGCTCGTCGATGTGAAACTTAGCTTCTCGAGCGAGTCGCTCGGCAGCACCAGCAGCTACAGGCGGCTGGGGGCAGCCTTCAATCAGTACCTGACCCTCTGGGATGACTCCCGCCACGTGCTCGCCTGGCAAGCCGCAGTAGAAACCGGATTCGGGGAAGTGCCTTTCGACGAGTACCCGGACCTTGGGGGCCAGAGGGCGCTGCGCGGATACGTGAAGGGGGAGTTCACCGACAAGAACATGGTGGCAGCACAGGCGGAGTACCGCTGGAATGCGTGGAAGCGGCTCGGGCTGACAGCCTTTTTCGGCATGGGCACGGTCTTCCCGGCATGGGGCGAGATCGATGATACCCGATGGCTGCCTGCCGGCGGCGTGGGCCTGCGCTACATGGTCATACCGGAACGGCGCATGAACGCGCGGCTTGATCTTGCCTGGGGGGAGCTGGGATTCAATTTCTACTTCAGCGTGGGTGAGGCGTTCTGACCGGGTGCATCCGCGTATGCGAATTAGACCCCGTAGTGTGTGGCGGCGACCATGACCAAAGGCGCAGGCTCGGCGCCTGCATGCATCCCCCTTTTTTTCAATGCAGATGAGTCGAGGATGGGAATGAACGTTCTTTTTGTTTTTTAACAGGGAACCGCCGTTTTGACCGCGGCATTTTTCTCCCTTGGCAGGACAATCTGAAGGGCTTCCCGTAGTTGACAGCACTGCTTTTATCAACTAAGATTTTTACAAGATATTTATACAGCGATTGTCGATGCACTACGGGTGGTGCTGTCAAGACAGGAATGATGCATAAACCGTTAAACTTTAAAGGGAGGTCTCATGAACAGAATATTTGTTTTGAGTGTATTACTGGTTTCGCTCTTTCTCTTTATCAGTTGCGCAACGCCCCATGTCGTCCTTCTCAAAGACGGAACGACGATAGAAACACGGGATACCCCGGACTTTGACAAAAAGGCAGGGTTTTACCGGTATGAAACAGTTGATGGGATGAAAGGACAGATCAATAAGGACGCAATCGTCGAAATCAAAGAGAAGAAATAGGTGCGGGAGATAGTTTTCAACAGGTATCTTAATTAAAGAAAAACGGGCACACATCCCATATCGTGACAGTCTCTATTCTTTAAATGAAGAGAAGAGAGGGGATGTGTGCCCGTTTTTAATATGACGGCCGTGACCAAGCGATACGGACCGGCCCCCGTGGCTTTATTATCGTACCGCTGGTCTGTGCATTCTTTATCGGTATCGTGAATGTCATTTTGATCCAGTACGTCCTGACATATCTTTAGAAAAAATAAGGGATGTGTCCCTCTTTTTTGAGAGTCGTATATGGCAAATATGAAAACCGCTATTGGTACCCTTATCATTGCAATCAGCACTGTCCAGCTGGCGAACGGGTTCTTTGGCAGCCTTGTGAGCCTGCGGGTCTCGATTGAGGACTTCAGGGTGCCCCTCGGAGGCCTGATTCTCAGCTCCTACTATGCGGGCTACACAGTCGGGGCCGTCCGGTGCGGCCAGATCATCGAGAGAATAGGCCACATACGGGCCTTTGCAGCATTTGCCGGCCTTTTAGCCTCTGCCACAGCGATCATGCCTGTGGCAGTTTCGGCAATTCCATGGATCCTCCTCCGTGGAGCCGTAGGATTCGGCGCCGCCGGTCTTTTTATAACCACGGAAAGCTGGCTCAATGCAAAAACAGGCCCGAGTGACCGCGGGAAGGTGTTCTCAATCTACATGGTCGGAACCTTTGCGGCCCTGGGTGCGGGCCAGCTCCTGATTGGCGGTGCAAACATAATGTCCTTCAGGCCGTTTAACCTTATAAGCGTGCTGTTTGCTGTAGCGCTCCTCATGGTAAGTACGACCCGCGCAGAACAGCCCTTAATCGGAAGGACCAAACACCTGCCGTACAGCCGGCTGTTCCGCGTTGCACCTATTGCGGTATGCAGCTGTATCGCCGCCGGGTTTGTGGGCGGATCTTTCTATGCGCTCGTGCCGGCGTGGATGCAGGGGGAAGGCATCGACCAGTCGGCCATTGCCCAGTTTATGTTCATAACCGTCATGGGCGGGCTGATGCTCCAGGTCCCGGCGGGCAAGCTCTCAGACAGACTGGACCGGCGTCTTGTCCTGGCTCTGCTTGCCATTGGATTCGCCATCGTTGCCGTTGCCATCGTCAACCTGCCGCATCACCGGTGGATCATCTTTATTGCCGCCCTGCTTCTCGGTGGCTTCATGTCAACAATTTATCCCGTGGGGGTGGCCCATGCACATGACCTGATGCCGCCTGAGCAGATTGTGGCAGTAAGCGGCCGTCTGATTCTTTCAAACGGGATCGGAGCGTCCCTTGGACCATTGATGGGATCGGTCATTATGCGGACCTACGATATTGACGGGGTCTTCTATTTAATGGGTGCCGTTGCTGTGGCCCTGGCCGCTCTGGCATCCTACCGGTGCCTCAAGGTGAAAGAGAAACCCCATGTCCCGCGACCCTTTGACGTGCTTGCCCCGCAGGCAGCTTCCCTGTCGCATACATACAAAGAGCCGCAAGTCTCGGATTAAAAAAGAGGGACACATCCCATATTTTTTCAGGCTATTTCCAGGTCGCATCTCGCCAGTCCTAATAATTGTCAGTTGTTCGACGTTTTCAAATTTAACATATTTTTTGATCAGGATTGGGCCGCGGCCTGGGAAATCGGGTTTGAGTTCAGGCAGATTTTTCGTGTACTGTTTCTTTTGCTCATATTTTCAGGAAGTCCCGAACTGGCCGCCTTTGCGAGCGGATACCAGGAAAGCATTGGCATTCCGAGCCCGTTATTTCCTGGGAGAAGAACAAAAAAATAGAGACATACAAAAATATACATGGTATACTTTTTTGCATAAAAGGTTTTTGATCGTCTAAATCAAGCGAGAAAAGGAGAAGATATGGAAATGTTACGATTCTTAAAAGCAATACTCTCAACAGCGGCAATCCTTGTTTCCCGGATCAGGACGTGCCTGTTCCCATTGGGACAACAGTCCTGGCGCACACTGCGGCTTGCTGCAGTCATCGGGTGTGCATGTGCCGCGTTATCCCCATTGGATACTGCCCAGGCGGCAGAGGGAGGATCAGGGGTTTACGCCCCCGGGTTTGTTGGCCCCCAGGCGGGTCTTATGCCGGAGCCGGGGACCTATTTCAGCTATAACTTATACTACTACAACGGTGACTCCACGACCGACGTATCAGTTTCTGGTGAGGTGCCGGTGCCGGGTACCGGCCTTAGCCTACCGGCGCAATTGATCGGCAGCATCGATGCTGAAGTGGAATCGTACGCCCATCTTTTCACCCTTACCCACGTGTTTGAGCAAACGGTGCTGGGAGGGAATGTGGGGCTCGCCGTCATGTTGCCGTACGTCGATGCAGATCTTGATCTGAGCGGCAGCGGCGTGTTGACGTTGACCGGGCCGGGCGGTCAATATTCCTTAGATATCCCCCTCAGCGGGGAAGCCAGCGAAAGCGGCAACGGGGTCGGCGATATGACGGTAACCGGCCTGTTGGGCTGGCACAACGGACGCCTGCACTACATGGCCATGCTCAACGTGTATGCCCCGACCGGCAAGTATGACGAAGAACAGGCGGTGAACATGGGCAAAAACCATTGGGCGATCGAGCCCATGGGGGCACTCACGTACCTGAATGAAAAAATAGGACTCGAACTCTCCGGTGCGGCCGGCATTACTTTTAACATGAAGAACCCGGATACCGAATACACATCGGGTGATGAATTTCATCTCGATCTCGCGGCGATCCAGCACTTTTCGGAAAAATTATACCTTGGGCTTGTTGGCTACGCGTACAATCAACTTACGGGTGACCGCGGCAGCGGAGCATCGGAAGATTACAAGGGACGGGTATACGCATGGGGCGGGGTGATCGGCACCTCGGTACCGCTCGGAGAGAAACATAAATTGTTTATCAACGGGCGCTATTACGATGAGTTTCAGGCCAAAAACCGCCTTGAGGGAAATGCGTGTTATCTGACAGGGGCGGTGAATTTCTAAAAATATCGTTAAAAAGAGGGGAGTACATTATGCGTACATTAACAGTATTGTTTTTAGCATTCGTTGCACTGCTGTTTGTATCGGGATGTGAGAAGAAAGAGGTAAGTCAGGGTACTGCCGTGAAACTCAGCGACGCCCAGATCGAGGACCTCGTCCGTCGATCCTACCAGTACGTGGCCATGTACAACGTGAACAACAAGTTCGCATTGAAACAGGGCGGGTGGAACACCTGTGTCGCCGATACCCAGCTGAAGGACCACACCATGCGGGAGATCGCGCGGCCCAACAACGACACACTCTACAT
>DKBK01000065.1 GCA_002451135.1 Nitrospiraceae bacterium UBA6902 | reverse complement strand
TCCGAAGTAACATACCCTCTCTCAACAGCAATCTGACCAAAACGGCGGCAATACTTCTGCGACAGCTCCTTTTCAATTTTATTTGCCATTCTTTATTCCTCCCGCGATACACAGCATTTACGTATTGATGTCCTGCTCGATATACCATGTTATCGGACAAAAGATAAAAATACTGTATAGCTTCATAAAATTGCTGCTGTCGCAATGTGACCGCATGAGCGGTATCCGAGACTATTCCGCTCAGGAGATTTCAACTAACCTATAATCCGTACTCCCCAGTCCGATTTTTTGCGCATATTCAAATTCATGCACATGCGCCTTTATCTTCCCCCCCCTTGAGAATATGTCCCTGCTTTTCGTAAGCATGTCATAACTTGCCTTGTCCACGGCCAGGACGTCTTGTGAGGCAAAGATCCCGGTGTCACTTACGATCCGGGGATCGTCTCCCGCAATACAGTCACATTCATTTGTCACATCAAAGGCGAAATTGATAAATAATTTCCTTTTGATCATCGAAAGGATACCGCACGCGTATTCGGCCATACGCTCCGCGAAAATATTGGCATCTTCCCGCCAGTTGATGTTAACGGCATCAAGCTTGCACGCGGAGATGCATTCACAGCAGCCGATGCAGAGCCTTGAATTAATGAAAGCCGTGCCGCTCTGTTCCGAGATTGCGGAAACAGGACAGTGCTCGATGCATGTCCCGCAGAGCGAACACTTCGCAGTAACAATATAGGGTTTAAGTGAAGAATGCTGAATCTGCTTGCCGGCGCGAGATGCCATCCCCATGGCCACGTTTTTCATGGAACCGGCAAAGCCGGACATAATATGCCCCGTAATGTGAGACAGCACGATTAAATCTTCCATTACCGTAACAAGGGAGGGGACCTTTATTTCTTTCACATGATGAAAAGCCCTCTTTACTGCCTTTGAATCTGTTCCAAACACGCTGTCGGCGATAAGGTACGGGCACCCGAGATTATCAGGCGTAAAGCCCTTGCGGTACGCGAGGTTAAGATGGTCCACCGCATTCTGTCTCTGACCGCTGTAAATGACATTCGTGTCGAACACAAATGGCCTGGCCTCCTGATCCTTCAGTTTTTCTACCAGAACGCGTACCACCTCAGGTTTTATATGACCCGTGCTTTTCTCGTCTCCCACAGTCATCTTTATCCCCACAAAAGAACCTTTGCCGAATTGCGATACATATGTTTCGATTCCCTGTATGAGGGCCCTGAAACAGTCCGTATGACTCTGTCTGTTTCTCAATGCACTGAAATACACTTCAGGTTCCATATATTACCCCTCTCCTCTCTGCCTCACTTTGTATTTCCTGACAAACTTTACGGGATTGTAGGACATCTTGGAATTTCTCAGTCCCTCTATCCCGAGGTCCTGCTCCCGGTTCACAAACCTGCAGTCTGCGGCCTCATGGATCAGGAACTCCTGGTTAATGACCTGGTACAGTCCGGGGATGTCGGAGTTCGCCTTTTCGATATGAATGACCATGGTGTCAGGCAATATTTTTTCTCCCAGGGTAAGGGCGGCTACCTTCCCATCGACCCTGATTAATCCCCCCTTCATATCCAGGGAGTTAAAGTTCCTGAGCATCTTGAGTATGGCGCATCGCTCTTTTTCGAGTCCGGGATACTTTCCGCAGTCCCTGACTTCACACCAGTAATGCTCAAACTCAAGACATTCCCCGATCAGGTCCGGTGTAAGGGCGGCATATTCATATTGATAGGAACTCCTGAATTTGTTCGCCTTGTTCTTCTTGTCGTGAAACTTCCGGCCTTTCAGTTCCCTCAGTTCCCTGGCATCATATATATAATCAAAATGNNGCCGCCCACGGGGCAGAACAGGGAAACCGGTTCCATATCTTTCAGAACCATCAATATGTCTTTATACAGAGACACCTTGAAATTATAGGCGTCCCTGAAGGCAAACAGGTTCGTGAACGTATATTCGGACGCCTCCAGGGGATACGCGGACAAATGGTCCCTGATCACACCCTTGAATGATAAATCTATCTCCTTAAAATTGGGAAACTCCGGCAGCGTCATGGGATTTATTATATCTCAAATATGAATGACATGTTATATTTTTATATTATGAAAATACCTCACAATACTGAAGAGGCAAGAAATATTCAGCTCAGATTACGGGGAAAAGTAAAGATTGTCCCTCTCAGAAAGAGACCTGAATTCATTGCCGGTGTGGACGCTGCTTTTTCAGAGGATAAGGTAATCGCAGCAGCCTGTCTTTATACCTATCCCGAACTTATGCATGTTGAAGACGCATATGCAATTGCAGATATCACATTCCCGTACATACCTGGATTATTATCATTCAGAGAAGGGCCGGCAATCATAAAGGCGATAGGCAACCTCAATAAAAAGCCAGATTTGATCCTCTTTGACGGTCAGGGTATTGCGCATCCCTCCGGGATGGGCATTGCGGCACATATAGGCGTTCTGCTTAACATTCCTTCAATCGGATGTGCGAAATCCAGATTAGTCGGAGATTATTCCGGGCCGGGGAACAGAAAAGGCCGGAAGACTGAATTGAGATATCACCACAAAATAATTGGTACGGTGTTAAGGACGAGGGACAATGTGAAACCGCTCTTCATATCACCCGGGCATCTGATCGACATGAAAGATTCGGTTGAAGTTGTGCTTAAATGCATTGGCAAATACAGGGTTCCTGAACCCATAAGAAGTGCCGATTCTTTAACCGGGAAGCTAAAAAAAGAAATGCCGTACTAGTGGTGCATATCATGCGTACTGCCTTCTTTTTGCTCAAGAACACACTTAAATGAAACCTCGACCGGCCCGTCATTCATATTTTCCCACATCAGGCAATAGAATTCCTGCTCCTTTGTATAATAATTATGTGTACTGGGATCAATCCTCCCTTTTCCAAACATGACGCCTTTGGTATGTACAGGCTCGTGAATCTCGTCTTCAGCATGATAATGAATATTAAAGTCTACAAAGCCAGAGGCGTCAAAATCATAATCAAACACCAGCCCCGGATGGAGTTCGATACATTCTTCATATGAACCGGAAGCCTTTATGGTTACCGTGTCATGAACTAATTCTCCCCCGATATCTCTTTCCAGGATATGAGAGGTTTTTGCTTTATCCCCTGAACACCCGCCAAGGACAACCGGGACAAGGACCAGAAAGAATAATATTTTAATCGATTTCACAGGCATCCCTCCTTCACTTATTTATATACCATGCATGAGACTTTCCCTTACTATTATATAGAGGTGTCACATTCAATTGATCTCACAACAATGGCGCCTTCCATTATTGCCTTACACCCATGTTTCTGTTAGTATATGTTCAATTATCAACTTATTTCAATTACAGGAAATATCCGTCATATTTCTTTCGCTAACCCTAATAATCAGGAGGATTTAACAAAAATGCCTGATCTTACCCTGCATGCAGTACAGCCTGCGGCCGCAAAAAGGATAAAACCGTTTCTGGATGAGATACTTGAAAAATACCGGGACAGGATACACTCGATTTACATCACGGGCACCGCGATTACAGATGATTATGACGAGAAAGTGTCCGATGTAAATTCCATATTCGTACTGAAAGAAATCGACATCAAGTTTCTTGAAATAATAGCGCCGCTTGGCAAAAAGTACGGGAAAAGCAGGGTTGCCGCCCCGCTGATCATGACCCCTGATTATATCGATTCATCCCGGGATGTCTTCCCGGTAGAATTCCTTAATTTCAAACTCATCCATGCGACCGTGTTCGGTGAAGACATTTTCAAAAACATAGAGATACGCAAAACAGACCTGAGACATCAATGCGAAAGAGACCTCAAGACTAAACTCATCTGGCTGAGACAGGGGTACCTTTCCTCCCTGGGGAACAGGAAAACCCTGACAGCGGGCTTTGCAAAATCAATTACGGGGTATATCCCCCTCTTCCGCGCGCTTATTGTCCTTTTCGGCAAAGAGCCTCCGGTGAAGCAGCGTGAGGTGATAACCGCGCTGTCCGAAGCAATGAATATCAATACTGATATCTTTGCAACGGTGCTTAAAGAAAAATATGACAGGATCAAACTCTCTCTTGAGGAGCTTAATACAATATTTGAAGATTATTACGCGGC
The DNA here is from genome assembly GCA_002451135.1 of Nitrospiraceae bacterium UBA6902. Lineage (GTDB taxonomy): Bacteria > Nitrospirota > Thermodesulfovibrionia > UBA6902 > UBA6902 > UBA6902. The sequence continues at coordinate 950 of DKBK01000065.1, read as the reverse complement.
TACGGAAAAGTTGGGAAAGATGGTAGATGAGATTAAAGAATAAGTGTATATCGTTTTTAATCCTGGCATTCATTTATCTGTCAGTATGTACGTCCTCTGCTGAAATCGCGATTCCCGCTCAGCCCTACAATCATGTAGTCGACCTTGCCGGCATTATAGATGACAATACTGAGGCAGTCCTCAACAGGTATCTGCTGGAGCTTGAACAGAAAACCACTGCGCAGATGATTATACTCACGATCACAAGCCTTGAAGGTCAATCTATAGAAGACATATCCATCGACATCGCGCATAACAAATGGCGACTCGGACAAAAAGGCAGGGACAATGGTGTGCTGCTTCTTGTCTCTCTGCAGGACAGAAAATACCGGTTTGAGACAGGGTACGGTCTTGAGGGCGTTCTTCCCGACAGTCTTGCGGGCAGTATCGGGAGACAGTATCTTGTGCCCTACTTCCAGAAAGGCGATTACTCAAACGGCATCGCAGCGGCGGCATTAGTCGTCATAAACACAATTGCGGATGAAGCAGGCGTTGAAATATCCGGAATGCCAAGAATGCAGGCCCGTTCATCCTCGCCTGATGCGCGCAGAAAACCAACCCTGCTGGGCGGTATTCTCAGCATATTATTCTTTATTGGACTAATCTATTTATTCATCAGGCACCCGAGACTGTTATTATTTNNGGCGCGTCGGGGGGATGGTAAGGTAGGCTGTCAACAAACCACGAGTAACATTTTAATACAAGGAGGAACTCAATATGTCAAAGGGTTTAAAAATCACTCTCATCGTAGTAGGTGTCATCCTGCTGATCGGTCTGATGACTTTCAGCTGGCTTCGCAAAGGATATGACAATGTCATTGCCATGGATGAAAATGTAAAGGCCTCTTGGGCACAAGTGGAGAACCAGTTAAAAAGAAGATATGATCTGATACCGAATCTTGTTGAAACCGT
>DKBK01000073.1 GCA_002451135.1 Nitrospiraceae bacterium UBA6902 | reverse complement strand
ATCGGAGCTTTTTTTATAGGGGGCGCCATTTTTATCGCCATAACATTTATCACCTACAGTACAATCAAGATCTTTTTTTATCGCAGAAAAGACGAGATTGAAACTCTCAAGCTCCTGGGCGCAACCCGGATTTTCATCAGGCTTCCTTTTCTTTTAGACGGTCTTATCATTGGTCTTCTGGGCGGCATCATCAGCTCTCTTGCCATATATGGCATGTACTCATTCACCAGTTTGAAAGTAATCGAATTTCTCCCTTCTTTCAGGTTATTCATGGCATCATTCCCCTTTCAGGTCTATATTATTGTTCCTCTTGCGGGCGCGGCCGTCAGTGTTATCGGGAGTTATATCGCCGTTGGAAAAATAAGGTATTAAGTCAGGAGATATTGTACATATAATGATAGATAAGAAGTTGCCGGCTGGAATATCACTTCTTATTTTTTTAATGGTAATCCTCATGGTCCTTACTTCTCATTTCTCCGTGTCTGAGGCTGCTGATCCCAAGAAGAAACTTTCCGATATCGAGAAACAGATCAAAGAGAAAAAGCGACAGGTCAACGAAACCATAAAAAAAGAAAAGTCTGTTAGCGAACATATTTCGGATATTAACGAACGTATTAAAAAGAAAGAGCAGGAACTCAAGGACTACGATACACGCATATCTCAGACCATCTCGGAAACTGAAAGGCTATCGAAAGAAATAGACGAGATCAATAATAAATTGTTTGTCAGGCAACAGTATTTAAAAGGGCGCCTCAGGTCCCTTTACAAGGAGCAATATGGCGGTCATACCCTTATCCTCATTTCAGCAAAAGATAACCAGGACCTTATTAAAAAAAGCAGGTACATAAGTTTGATTGCATATTACGACAGCAAATTAATTAACAAGTTCAGTGCTGACATAGAAGAGCTTGTTCCAAAGAAACAGGAACTCGAAGCGTTAAATGAAAAATTAAATGCCGATAAAAAAGTTATAAGGGAAATGCAGAAGGCACTGCAAGCAGATCGTGTAAAGAAGGATAAATTGCTGGCATCTATCATAAGCAAACGGCAATCCTATGAAAAATCAATTCAGGAACTTGAGGAATCATCAAAGAAACTGCGCAAGATGATAGAGAGACTTAAAGAAAAAGATCTGCCTAACTCCATAACAGGGAAAGGATTTCCCTCATTAAGGGGGCGTCTGCCCTGGCCTGTTGCCGGCAAAGTGGTAATTCCGTACGGAGAATATAAAGACCCCTTGTTTAATATCCCTGTCTTTAAAAACGGGATAGAAATACAGCCCCAGAAGGAGGAGCAACCTAAAGCCATCGCCGGGGGCCGGGTTGTGTATGCTGATTGGTTCAAGGGGTATGGGCTGCTATTGATAATAGATCATGGGAGCGGCTATCATAGTTTATACGGCAATCTTTCAGAGATTTTTCTCAATACTGGTGATATACTAATCGAAGGAACCGTGGTAGGAAAGATTGGGGAATCGGAACTGTTGTCTTTTCCTACACTGTATTTTGAAATCAGGCATAAGGGAAAACCGCTTAACCCTGCTAATTGGCTGGGAAGAAAAAGCAGGTCAACGAAAAAGGTAAGGATAAAATAATTCAATATATATACAGGAGGATAAATGTTCAGTCGTAAAACAGCTGTTGTTTGGATATTAATTATTGCAGTGTCGTGTGCGGGAATTCTCGTCAGTAAATGGAGTCTGCTGGAGAGTGTTAATGCAGACGATAACTCTCACTATACGCGTATAAAGACATTCACTGAATCTCTTTCACTGGTCAAGAAAAACTATGTAGAAGAAGTCGAAGAGAAAGAACTGGTGTATGGAGCAATAAAGGGAATGCTCAGTTCACTCGACCCGCATTCCTCATTCATGCCTCCCGAAGCATTTAAGGAAATGCAAATCGACACCAAGGGTGAGTTCGGGGGACTCGGCATTCAGATTGGAATGAAGGACAGGGCATTAACTATCATTGCCCCTATCGAAGACACGCCTGCAGACAAGGCGGGCGTTCTGGCCGGCGACATAATCATAAAAATAGACGGCGAATCAACCAAAGACCTCAGCCTCCAGGATGCTGTTTCAAAATTAAGAGGGCCTAAAGGCACAAATGTGACTATCACCATCGTCAGAGAGGGACTTGAAAAACCGCTGGATATCACAATCACAAGAGACATAATTAAGCTCAAAAGCGTAAAGTCCAAGGTAATCGATGAGAAAATAGGATATATAAAACTCACCCAATTCCAGGAACAATCCGCCGCTGACTTACAGGAGGCTTTAGGGGACCTTTCTGAGAAATCCATTAACTCACTGATTCTCGATCTTAGAAACAATCCCGGGGGACTCTTAAAGGGAGCGGTGGATATCACAAGCCAGTTTCTGCCGCCCGGAAAACTTGTAGTATATATAAAGGGCAGAAGCGGGGAAAAAACCGACTTCAATACAGTCAACGGAAACAAATATTATGATTATCCCATGGTAGTGCTTGTGAACGGGGGAAGCGCAAGCGCATCTGAAATCGTGGCCGGAGCGCTGCAGGATTGGGGTAAGGCAGTTGTGCTCGGAACACAAACCTTCGGAAAAGGCTCTGTCCAGACGGTGATCCCGCTCAGTGACGGATCAGCCCTCAGGTTAACAACGGCACGGTATTACACTCCCAATGGAAGATCCATTCAGACTACCGGAATAACACCTGATATCGTGGTCAAACTGCAAACAAAAGACGGGATAAAAACACATCCCGTGTACAGGGAAAAAGACCTTGAGAAACACCTCACAAACGATGTATCGAAAGAGAGTGATTCGCAAGACACTCAGGACATGGAACCCGAACAGGACAACGGCAAAGATAACGAAATGCCTGAAGTCCCCATCAAGGTATCCGACGAGGATGACAATCAACTGCAACGTGCGATTGATCTGCTTAAGGGCCTGCGGATACTGAAGGAACTTCCCAAGGCAGGATAGATTAATTCCTGTTTTTCACCGCAACAAGAAGGGGCTTGTCAGTACAGGCCCCGTTTTTTTTTCATTGTATGGAACGCGTGAAAGTCACTACAATTTTATACCAGCGATATGATACACTATTCTGCACATCAAGTGCCCCCTTAGCTCAGATGGATAGAGCACAGGTTTCCTAAACCTGGTGCCGCATGTTCGAATCATGCAGGGGGCATTTTTTATATCTCCTGCAGGTCAATTTGTCATTATCAGTGGTTGCGCTATGGCTGTTTCTGACACATGTCCCCAATTTGTTTATAAGAGATATCTTTTATGTTTTTATGACCTGCTGATTTCAATGCATCCTTATGCCAGTACGTCAGTAAATTCCCGAATACATTCAGCAGGTCCATATTTTTACATAGAGGATATGTCTTATAAAATGTATCAATTTTTTCTACGTAATATTTAGGCTTCATAAAAAACATGGGCAATGGAGGCGGCGTGACCGCTTTATCACTTCCTAACACGACCCCGTCGGCATATCCCCATTCGTACCCCATTAAAAGGCCAAAGAGCATTTCTTCCTTTTCCCGATCGCCAAGACCTGCCCAATAATGACCATCAGGCAGCCTGATAGCTGGATTATTTCCTTGCTGAGCGAATACCGCACCTACGGTAATACTCACCATACAACAAAAAGCGAGTAACATTCTTTTCATGTTTGCCCCTTATGTCTTGTTTCCATTCGGACACTGCATCAGGTATTTAATTTCTTAATATATTTAACCCGATTTAATATTGTCAATGAATTATTTCCTGACGGCAGGGAGAATTATTCACATGATCATTGCTGAGAAGACATTTTATTAAATCTCCCCTGGCCACTCGTCAGCAAAAGAAAGGTATTTCCCCTCAGTTTGCTAAAGGGAGGTGAGAAGAGAAATAATCATTACATATCGTCATGCGTATACCCTTCTTAGTAATATTATTGTATTTCGAAGTTCCTATCAAATAAGGCGGGAAATGGATCTGTGATAATCTGCGTTAGTCGAGATACATCTCTTTCCTGGATTATTGAATATGAGAGAGCAGATCGTCCTTTATCCCGGCTTCTCTGAAACCCTTTGCCCTGAGCACACAACTTTCACATTTCATACAAGGCACGTACGTTATCCTGTCTTCTTTGTCCTGTATTATGACTCCCCCTTCTCGAAGCGTTCCGGAGGGCTCTGCGATGGGATCATAACAGCTCCATGTAAGGGAATAATCCACTCCAAGAAATGTTCCTTTTCTGATTATCTCAGACTTGGCAAGTTTTATCAGCGGAGCACGTATATTAAATTTGACCTTCCCCTCCACAGATATCTTTGTAGCCAGGTTGGCCATGTCCTCAAAGGCCTGTATAAACTCCGGCCTGCAATCAGGATAGCCACTGTAATCAACGGCATTAGCGCCAATAAAAATATCTTCTGCCTCCAGTGTCTCTGCCCAGGCCAGGGCAAAGGAGAGGAAGATTGTGTTTCTGGCAGGCACATACGTGACTGGAATTGGGGATTGGTTATCGGTGAGGCACTGGTCTTTTTCCATTCCCTGTACTCCTTTGGGCACTGCGATATCCGATGTCAGCGCCGAACCGCCGATTTCTCTAAGGTCAAAGTTGATGATCAGATGTTTCGTAACGCCAAATTTTTCTGCGTTCCTGCGCGCCAGCTCAAGCTCTATCTTATGTCTCTGACCGTAATCAAAACTTACTGCATAAAGTTCGAACCCTTCTGCCTTTGCAGCAGCCAGTGTCGTGGTTGAATCAACCCCCCCGCTTAACAGAACAACCGCCCTTTTCATTTATCATGTACTCCGCATAAGGAATAATTTATTTGAGAAATCTCCGTTGACTCCTGTCTACAGACTCCTATCTACTCTTTACTGCCTTTACTCCCTATTCTGGATTCCTTGCCGGCAATCAAGTTTTTTATATTGGATTTATGTTTATAGATTATTAATGCGGCAAGAACAATACCTATTGTCACTTTTATGGCAGAGGCCCTGAATACTAAAAACACAACCGGCATGAAACCCACTGCAGTTACCGCCGCCAGTGAAGATATCTTTGATACCACAGCCACCACAATCCATATAACAAGTCCGATACCCGCGGCCTTCGGACTGTACACCAGTAAAACCCCAAAACCTGTCGCAACTCCCTTTCCGCCCCTGAATGAGAGAAATACGGAGAACATATGCCCTAACACAGCGGACAATCCCACAATACCAGGCCACAGATCTTGGGCAATAACAAGCTCATCTGCCTGCAAAGAGATACCGGTGTGAGCAATCATATACCTGCAGATGAAGACCGGAATCGCGCCCTTTATCATGTCCCCCAAAAGTGTGAGAAGCGCGGGTACTTTCCCGGCTGATCGTAACACATTCGTGGCCCCGATATTTTTACTGCCTGTGCTTCTTACATCTATTCCCGTGCCTCTGGTAAAAATAAGCCCGAACGGAATGGAGCCCATAAGAAAGGCGGCCGGGATAAGGAAATATAAAACGGGACTTATGGAAAATACATTACCCGTCATAATCTCTTCTGGAAAATAATAAAGTACTGTACTCCGGATATGATTCCCAGAATCATGGCAATCCATAACAGGAGGATACCAAGATCATATAAATCACTGACATGAAAAATTCTGTTCAGCATTTCTGTAAAAAAAGGGGAGCTGTTAAAAAGGAGAACAAGAATTGCCGATATCTGTGCCGTCACCTTTATCTTGCCACCCATTTCAGCCGGGATAATTATATCTCTTGAAAGAGCAACCACCCTTAACCCCGTGACGATAAATTCCCTCACTATGATGACAATGGCAATCCATGCAGGAATAATGGCCATATCAACGAGGACAATAAGGGCTGATATGACCAGAAGCTTGTCCGCAATCGGATCAAGGAGTATCCCTACTTTTGTCACCTGCTTTGACTTCCTCGCAATATAGCCGTCCAGCAGGTCGGTCAATGAGGCAATGGAAAACAGCACCGCTCCGAGGAATGGATTTCCTGATGCAACGAGAACAAATGGAAGAATTATCACCATCCTGCTGAAGGTAATAATTGTAGGGAGGTTAAGCAAGAGACTCCCCTGAGACCTTTTCCCAGAGGCCTGATGATTTTAGAATAAGATCTATAAATTCCCTTACCGCTCCCCTGCCGCCGCCCCTTTTCATTACAATATCAGCCAGCTTCTTTGCTTCCTCTTCGGCATCCGCGGGAGCTGCGGTAAGCCCTGCCCTTTTTAAAAGTTCCTGGTCCACGATATCATCTCCCATGAATGCCGCGTTCTCGTCTTTACACGCATACTTTTTCAGCATTTGATCGAACACTGCCGATTTCCGGAAAATCTTCTGATGGACCTCTCTAATCCCAAGCTCTCTGGCCCTTATGTCTACAACCTTTGATTTTCTCCCGGTAATAATTACAACGGTAATTCCCGCCTTCTGTATCATTTTTATTCCATGCCCGTCTCTGACATGAAACCTCTTGAACTCATTCCCTTCATTATCAAGGATAATGCTCCCGTCCGTCATGACACCATCAACATCAAGAACAAGTAATTTAATTTTTCTGGCTTTTTCTCTGATACCTTTATTATTGTGACTTCTGACGTTCATACTATTCCTGCCTTCAGAAGATCATGTAAATGGATTACCCCCTCTAGAGTATCTTCTTCATCAGCAACTACAAGGACGGTTATCGAATATTTTTCCATTAATGACACGGCCTTGGCTGCAAGCATATTTTTTCTGATTGTCTTCGGCCGGTGCGTCATAACGTCTCCGGCCTTCAGAGTAAAGAAATCTGCCCCCCATTTTTCGAGCCCCCTGCGCAGGTCACCATCTGTGATGACACCCAGCAGCTTCCTGTTATTATCTATAACTGATGTTATCCCCAGTCTTTTTGAAGAAATCTCCATTATGGCTTCCTTCATAAGCGTGTCAATATGTACTGAAGGAACCACATCACCTTTGTGCATAAGGTCATCAACCGTCAGAATAAGCCTCCGACCCAGACTTCCACCGGGATGAAAAAAGGCAAAATCCTCCTGCGTGAACCCTTTCTTGTTAAGCAGCGTAATAGCCAGTGCGTCCCCCATAGCAAGGGCTGCCGTGGTAGAAGCGGTGGGAGCAAGCCCCATTGGACAGGCTTCCTCTTTCACCGATACATCAAGGGAAACATCCGATATCCTTGAGAGCATGGATTTGGAATTCCCTGTCATGGCAATGATCTTTATATCCAGCCTTTTCAGAGTGGGCAGAATTCTGACAATCTCCTCTGTTTCCCCGCTGTTGGAGATTGCGAGTACAACATCACCTTTCGCAACCATGCCGATATCACCATGACTCCCTTCTGCCGGGTTCATATATAACGCAGGTGTCCCGGTAGACGCAAGCGTCGCGGCTATCTTCTTGCCGATGAGCCCGGATTTACCCATCCCTGTAACGACGACCTTTCCTGCGCATGAATGCAGGACATCAACGGCTTCAACAAATCCTTCATCGATACGGTCAATAAGGGCCTCGACCGCCTCGGCTTCTATCCGTAGTATCTTTTTTGCCTGATCAATAAGTTCGCGCATTTATGTGTGAAGTCCTTCCCTGAGAACGCATACACTTTTCAATTTATTGACTGATTCCTGTCTCCTGTATATTGTCTATACGTAAATTATTGCCATCCCTTTATCAACCGATGCAATTCCATCAGCCTTTGCGCCAATACTGCAAATCTGTCAAGCTGCAGCATATTGGGACCATCGCACGGTGCCCTGTCAGGGGCTTCATGTACTTCCATAAAAACAGCATCACAGCCTGCAGACACTGCAGCCCTTGCAAGGGTCTCAATAAATTCCCTCTGTCCCCCTGAGCAGCTCCCCTGCCCGCCCGGCAGCTGGACACTGTGTGTCGCGTCGTAGACTACCGGAAAACCAAAATTCCGCATGATGGGAATTGAACGCATATCCACTACAAGATTGTTATATCCGAAGGTAACGCCTCTTTCCGTAAGCATTACATCATTGTTCCCGGTTGAACATACCTTATCAATGATGTTTTTGGCATCCAGGGGCGCCAGGAACTGCCCCTTCTTTACATTGACCGGTCTTCCGGTACCGGCTGCAGCAATGATTAAATCGGTCTGCCTGCAAAGAAATGCCGGAATCTGCAGAATGTCAAGTACATGTGCCGCCTCTTCCGCTTCATCTATCGAGTGCACATCGGATATAACAGGCAGCCCGGTTTCATTTCTGACTTTACTGAGGATAGCCAGCCCTTCTTTGATGCCGGGGCCCCTGAAAGAATTAACCGCTGTCCTGTTCGCCTTATCGTAAGAACTCTTGAATATGATGGGTATTCCCAGTGTCTCAGAATACTGTTTGAGTTTTGCGGCATTTCTTAACACGGTATCCTCATCTTCAATAACACAGGGGCCCGCAATAAAGGCAAGGGGGCTGCTTCCACCAATAATGACATTACCGACTCTGACTTCTCTTGTATCCATATTATGCAGATCCTGCTGGTTCTGTATCTCTCCTCTTTCCCTCTTTTTTCGGACAATGAATCGCCGCATCATGCACATCTTCCGCAGCCTCCATAACGCCTTCTGCAAGGGTTGGATGGGCATGGATAGTACGGGCTATATCCTTAACCGTAAGCCCTTTTTCCATTGCCACGGCTATTTCATGCACCAGATCAGAGGCGTGAGGACCTATAATGTGGGCACCGAGTATTTTATCCGTACCTTCCTCCGAGATTATCTTGAACATCCCCGCGATCTCCCCCATTGCATGTGCCTTTCCAAGGGCCCTGAACTGGAACCTTCCCACGTTATAGGTAATACCCTTTTCAGCCGCCTGCCTTTCCCGTAGTCCAACCGAACCAATCTCGGGACTGGTGAAGATTGCAGAGGGGATTACATCATAGTTGACCCTCGCATTTCCGCCCATGGCATTTTCCGCAGCAACTATTCCCTCCCTGGAAGCAAGATGGGCAAGCATAATGCCGCCTGTAACATCCCCTACTGCATAAATGCCTCCAATATTTGTCTGCATACGGCAGTCCACCATGATTTCGCCTTTTGGCCCTGTGTTCACCCCGGCAGATTCGAGCCCTATGTCTTTACTGTTTACGGCCCTCCCTACAGATACAAGGACCTTTTCAGCCTCCACGGTCTTTCCATCAGAAAGCTGCACTGATATGCCTTTTCCTGTTATAACTGCCTTTTCAACACGGGTATTTGCCATCAGCGCTATCTTCTTCTTCTTCAGTTCCCTTTCAAGCACCTGGGAGATTTCATCATCTTCGCTGGACACCGCATGAGGCATCATCTCCACCATAGTCACGTCTGCGCCGAATTCTTTATAGATAAATGCAAACTCACACCCTATTACCCCGGCGCCGATTATGATAAGACTTTTGGGAACAGATCCGGGATTTACTGCATGATCACTGGACAGAATACGTGTCCCGTCAAAGCGGAACCCGGGGATCACGGCCGGTCTTGAACCCGTAGCGATTATAATACCCTCAGATTCAATCTCCTCATTCGATCCGTCTTTTAAGGCAACTTGTATCTTATGGGGACGTTCTATTACTCCTCTTCCTTCAATAAGCCTTATCCCCCACGATTTGAAAAGACCACGGATACCCTTGACTTGCGTATCAACAACCCTGTTCTTTCTCTCAACTATCTTCTGAATATTCGGGGAAACAGTCCCTTCGAGTTCAAGTCCATAATTATGGGCATTCTTTATTTTGTGCAGGACGTCTGCTGATGCGATCAATGTCTTGGTAGGTATGCATCCCCAGTTAAGGCAGGTGCCGCCGACTTCACTTTCTTCTATGACCGTGACTTCAGCCCCCAGCTGGGCAGCCCTTATAGCCGCAACGTAACCGCCCGGCCCGGCTCCCAGGATTGTAATCTTCATTATTTAAGCTTTACCTCTTCATCGAGATATTTTTCATATTCATCAGCATCCATCAAGGAACCAATCTCCGATTTGTCTTCCAGTTCAATCACTGCAATCCAGCCCTTTCCGTACGGATCTTCATTGATTATTTCCGGGGAATCAATTAAATCTTCATTAAATTCCAGCAGGGTCCCGCTCAGCGGACAGATTACTGATGAAGTCGCCTTTGTGGATTCTATCTGCGTAAGCTCTGTTCCGGCCTCTACCGTAGATTCTACTTCCGGGGCGTCGACATACACAATATCGCCAAGTGACTCCTGCGCATAAAATGTAATCCCAATAGTCGCTTTATTGCCGGACACTTTTACCCAGGTATGTTCTTTGTGATATTTAACATCATCAGGATACATCTTTACCCTCCTTGATCAAGACTGCTCAATTTAATTATCTATTATATTTCAGGTGTCAGAGATTCTAATCATAGAAAAAATATTTGTCAACAAAACAGTTTAGTTCTTAAATAACCCGTCAATAAGCAATTTTGAACCGGAGTCGGTCCATTCCCTCAAGCCCATAAATCTATGCCTGATAATCCCTTCATGGTCTATAAGATAAGATGTCGGCAGGCCTCCGACACTGTATAATGATGCAGCGGTTCCGCTGTCGTCCGACAGGACAATAAATTCTGCAGGTGTTTTTTTGAGATACTCCTTGACCCTGGCCATTGACTGGTCGGTTGAAACAGACAGTATGATCAGGCCCTTGTCCCTGTAATCCTTAAACAGCGCATTAAGGTGAGGCCTTTCTCTCCTGCAGTATGGACACCAGGTAGCCCAGAAATTAAGGAGCACAGGCTTGCCCTTAAATGATGAAAGAGACACCTCTTTGCCTGATGTATCTTTCAAGGTAAAATCAGGGGCCCTGGACCCTATGCTGTTGTCAAACAGCAATGGATCAAATCCCTGAGCATAACCAGCCGTCGGTTGTGATAAGAAAAGAATGCTGCCTACTATAAACAATGCTACACATATCAAACTCGATCTTCTCATATTGAAGTTCCAACCCTTTCTGTTATTAATTACATTTTGCATCTCCTGCCACTTGCCTAATTGTAATGGAATTTCCTTAAGTAATCAAGACCGTTATGATTCGGTCATGCGGGAAGGAATTGGATAGAAAATCAGGACGTGAATCTGTCATTCTTTCATTAGTAATTTCTCACATAACAGAATAACAGCTGACTCTCTGCCTTCACACACCAAAACGAAAGATGTGACACCAGGCCAGCCACAGTCTGCTTATGCAAGCTGCTTGAATAAGTGTTTACCTGCTCCGCATACAGGACACTTCCAGTCTTCCGGCAGGTCTTCGAATTTTGTTCCGGGAGGGATTTTCCCCTTCCTGTCACCCTTGTCAGGATTGTAGATGTATCCACAGTTGACTGTTTGGCACTGCCACATATCTTCGGTTTTAGCCATTTTTGTTCTCCTTTTTTTAATTATAAATGAATATACCAGTCAGCACTGATTTTACACAAAATACTCGCCTCTGTACAGAGGCCCTGGGTACGCTTCGGCACATAGGGAATGGGCCACTTTTCAAGCCTTCCTCCGGGAGCACCCACTGATCCGGACCAGCATCTTAAAAATAAATTATGATTCTGAATCAAATGGCGTTATACTATAAATAGAAGAGAGCGCGATATCCTGGGTAAGATTGAGCTAAGAACCGGGTAGATCGGTTAGTGAGCGGTAGGCGACGGTGGAGAGACTTCCTCCGAAATACAGAGGATAGGAAAAACACCTTATCTCTCACAGAAACGCTTTAGGGTGAAACCCTTCCAGGACATCGCAACTTTAAATAGAGCCGTCTGAAGACAAGTGGTCACGCTGTGTGTATGTGACAAGGGATGGATCCTGCTGCAAGAAGGTCATCAAGGGAAGCTGTCTAAAGATGCCTCTATTTTTTTACTTATGCGCTTATGATCTATGCGAGTGCAATTCTGTGGCTTTGAGCAACCACGGATCTGAAACCTCAATTTTCAGGCCTGACCCCGGCTCCCCCATTACCTATTATTCCTTGCTGAAGAAATATTTGATAAAATCTGATTTGTGATCTCATCTGTATGAGTGATCAATGTATCTTTGATCTGTTTTTTGATCAGCGTATACACCTGGATTCTTCCCTCTTCAATTATCCGGGTCATTTTCGCTTCCCCCAGCAGCAGACGGGTAGAGAACCCGGAGAATTTCCGATTTTTTACCGCGTCGGTGATTTTATCTTTCGCGATAATTGAAGCGCTTCCCCCAAGGAGAAGGCCGGCGAGTGCCCCGACAATAAAACCAACCGGTCCCGTGGTATGCAAAAGGGTCGAAATAACTGCAACACCCAATACTTTTCCAAACCCGCCGCTTAAGGTTCCTATCGTGGCAGCAACCGCAGCAGTGACAGCCAGGCTGATCCCGCCCGTGATACTGTCAGTAACGGTCCCGTCAAGAGCCTGCTGGTAGACCTCGGGCTTAATGCGGAATCCCTCACCAACATTTACCTTAATGACCGACAACTTTTTCCCGATGACCCCGCTGACCCCTTCTCCCACGGATCGGCTGAAATCCTGCTGGGCTGTTTCCAGGAACCCATCGAGCTCGGCCTTGAAATTTTCGCTCTGCGCCAATATCAAATGTTCAAGGTCAGTGATCCGGCCGCCACTATTCCGGAACTCTATGAGGTGAGGAACAACCTCATCATTATAAAATCTGTCCCTGGCATAGAGGGCGACAGACTCCGAGAGCCTCGACGCCTCATCCTGAACGACTACCGATATGTCCTCCCTTAAACGATTTGCCTGCATTTCCCTGGCAAGCCCGATGCACCGCGCGTAATAGGGCTCATCTGGATTAATTGTCATGTGACGCGAAAGAGCGCGGAGTCTCCGTGATTCAAGAAACATGAGAAAAAATCTCTGAGGGATCACGAACATAAACGCGCTCACCGCAAAAAGATGAATCCATGCAGCAGCCGGTTCACCATTGGGGCTGAGAAGATTGCTTATCCGCGATGCATCAATGAAGATCCCGTGAAGCAATTGAGAGGGAAGCCCGAAGAACACATTCAGGATCAGGGCGATATCATCTGCATTATGTATAAATGTGCTTTTCCAGATAACATTGTACTCAAAAAACAGTCCCCGCATATAAACTCCGGACAACGCGCCTGTTATCAGGCAGACTGCCAGTACATGGATAAACCGCGTGAAGCGGGAAAAGAATACCTGCTGGTTCATATCCCAGCAGAGTTCCAGATACCGGTATGTCATATTTGCCAGCAATGGAATACGTGTCAATTCCCGTTTCCTTTTCGATATCTGCTGATGAAGGAAAAACCAGATTTTCCTGAAGATCCAGAGAAAGGCGGAAGACGTGTACCCCGGCCTGACAGGCGCTGCATGGCTCGCCTGTGATGTCCCAGGTCGACCTGTTTTAAAATGCGGGCGGGCATTGTTACGGCCTGCTTTCTCTTTCAGGAAGAAATTTCTCGCGAGAAACGCCACGAAAACGCAGATGTTCCACAGGATGAGAAGGACAACCGGGTTATAGAGTACATGAATTTTCTCACCCGGGCCCAGATAGTTAAATACAATGCCGAGGGAAAATATACCAGTGCACACGATCACACCCCATTTCAGGGGAAGGTGCAATGCCTGTGGGATCTCCTTCAGTGCATCCGGCAGCTTCTGGAAAAGATACTGGGCACGCGTCTGAATCAGTGAAATATCATTTTCTTCAGCCCCGGATACGATTAAGGAGTCAAGCTGAACCTCAGGCGTAAAATAATTCGTATCACTCTCTTCAACTGAACGGATCAAAAGGATCTGTGATATTTCTCTTTCAGTCATACATAATCCCGGACATATTGGCTTCTCGTTGAATTATAACAGAAACTTTGCCCCTTATCTTACCGGAACTGTGGGACTGATGTTCTTTTCTTCAGCTGACTACTCATTGCTGCCTTATTACCTTTCACGCTTACAATCTTTTCACCTATTACCTAAAAAGACAGTTATCAAAAAATAGTATGTCATGACAAGGCACAAGACAAGCTTCAGTCCAGTCCCTGTAACGAAGCCGATGAATGCACCGGCTGCCGCCTTTACTGCATGTCCTGTTTTTTTACCGGCGATAAGCTCACCGGTGAATGCTCCGATCACAGGCCCAATGATGATCCCGAATGGAGGGAATATAAAAATACCAAGGATCAGACCGATGATACTCCCCCATATTCCGTACTTCGATGCATTGAATTTCTTAGCACCCATTACAGGGATAATGTAGTCAAGTAATGAAACAATGCCCGTAAGTATCGCAAATATGACTAGGAAGCGGGGCGAAAGATCATACGGTGACGTAACATGCAGCAGAAGCAGCGCTGCATAACAGAGCGGCGGCCCGGGCAGTAAAGGCAGAAAGCAGCCCAGGATCCCGGAGATCATGCAGACCGCGCCGGTAATGATCAGTAGTGTATCAGTCATATGTCTATGATACAGGATAGTATTGATAAGATAACTAAGAAATGTATCTGGGGTTTCAAACATGACCCCATCGTTTAAAGTCTCGTAGGCCCGTAAAAGCGTAAGTTTTTTTCGTGCGGGGAGTCATCCGTTGTGGATCGAGGTTCAATCTCGGTATTTTTCAAGGGTCTGGAATATTATCAGTCCTGCGATCTCTTTCTCTTTTTAATTCGAGGCAGGATCATAGGCACTTCTTTTTGATAATTGATGTACATATCTCCCAGTTCCCTTGAGAGACGCCTGTCCTCCCTGAATGTGCCGATAACCATGTACATGACAAGGATAAGATATCCGAGGAATTGCGGTAAGGGGACGTGCGTCATTGATGCCGTAAAAAAAATGATACCTCCAAGATACATGGGATGTCGCACTATGCCGTACAACCCATGCGTGTGAATAGCGGGTTCCTTTTCTTTCTGTTGAGGCTGCCTGATTCCGAAAAACTCCCTTATATCAAAGGAAACAAACGATCCCGCTACTACTATAAAGCTGAAAACCAATGCCGTATATTTAACTATCACGAGATGAGGAGAGAGAGGGAGAACAATCGGTCCCGTTATTGTTCGCTGCCAGTAGAAAAGGGGCAGGACGGTAATGAGAGAAAACAGATTATAGCATATCCGGTAATAAGAGAATTTCCCCCCTACCTGCTTTTTAAGCCATATAGTCGTCCCGGTGGTAATGAGGAAACTGTGCAAAAAGCACCACAGGATCCAGGTCGCGCACAGGAAGAAATATTTCATGAATGCTTAGCGAATACAAGGTCGAGGGTGACCCTCGATCATTAACATGTGAATTGGCATTTCTTTTTCACCTTCGAAACCCAATGGTCATCTCTTTTGGCTGCAACTCACGCTTTATTCCTGTAAAACTGCCCCTGGTACTCCTTGATGACCGGCAAGTCCGCGTCCGCCCAATCGAGTGCAGCTAATTCGTTTATTGGCAACCAGACTATTGCACTATGCTCTTGAAGTACGATTTCACCAACAATCCCCTCGCACATGAAAGGATAGAGCGTGATGGTAAATGATGGATAATGGTGAGTTGATGCAGGGAGCGCTTGAACAACAGACGTGTCCACCCCAAGCTCTTCATGTAATTCACGCTTGAGACATTCTTCCGGACTCTCTCCTTCATTGATCTTCCCCCCCGGGAACTCCCACTTCAGCGGCAAGCTCATGGATTCACTCCGCTGTGTACAGAGGACCTTCCCCCCGCGTTCGATAATTGCACACGCGACATGTATATGTTTCATGCAAGACCCTTTGAAGGAAAAGTATCGAGGGTGAACCTCGATATTTGATACGATTATCCATATGGTAACATTTTCCAGGGATCATGCGGGGGATATTGATATTACGTTAATGCCTGATATACTTTATATTAGATTGAGAAACATAACTCTATGAAACTCCGTACGATACTCATACTCCTGGCATTGATCGCCCTACTCTCGGCATTGGCAGGCGGGGCATTCTATTATTTTTCACTCCTGGAGTCTGAACTCGAAAACGCACATAAAAACGCAGATGATATTACATTCCGTTTAGCGGGACGTATTGACTCACGACTTTCAGAACATCAGAAATCAGTCAGGGCACTGGCAGGGCTTCCTGAACTGGGTCAGGTGCTGCTTCAGAGCAGTGCTGTATCTTTCGTAAAAGCAAATCTTATTCTCGACCATTTCAGAGAGTCCTTTGAGGCGAGCGTATGCTATGTGATGGATACACAGGGAAATACCGTGGTGTCGTCTAACAGGATGGAGCCGACCACCTTTGTGGGAAAGAATTACGCGTTCAGACCGTATTTCCATGAAGCGATGAACGGCATGCCTTCCGTCTACATGGCGCTTGGGGTAACCTCCGGGGAAAGGGGAGTATATTTCGGATTCCCGATATATGGTACTGATTCCGATATCCCTGTCGGCATTGCCGTGATCAAGGTCCCTATTGACACGATAGAGAAGGAGTTATTGCGGGATTTTGATGGAATAGTCTCTCTTACAGATCCTCATAACGTGATATTTGTTTCAAGCCGCAGGGACTGGCTCTTCCACGTCCTGTGGAAGCCGTCACCTGATGTGTTATCCGCGATCGAAAAGACACAGCAGTTCGGTAAGGGACCGTGGGAATGGACCGGCATTGAAGCAGTAGATACCCATACCGCGGTTGACGCAGCAGGCAACAAATACCACATTCACAAGAAGGAACTAAAAAATTATCCGGGATGGAATGTCGTCTATCTGCACGATCATAAAGCAGTCTCCACGAATATCAACAAGCCGTTATTCAAGAGCACAGGATATATCCTCATATCGCTCGCCTTCATTATCTCTCTGTCGGTCGTGTTCCTGTACAAGAAGGCCAATTATGATATTATCATGCGTCAGAGGGCAGAGGAGGCGCTCAGGGAAAGTGAGCAGCAGTTAAAGGCCATGACGATCACTGATGAGCTCACAGGCCTTTCCAACAGACGAGGGTTCTTTATGNNCCATGCGATCTCGATGAACTAATAGCACATGCAGACACGGTTATGTATGAACAGAAGAAACATAAAAAAAGTGAGTAGCGCTGAACATATCGAGGTTCAACCTCGATATGTTTTCAAGAAGGCCCTGTGAAGGATTCAGTTCCCAGAGACCAGCGTGCTGAAGAATCTGCTCTCTTTCTGCTGTTGCCGATATCGTGGCAAAATCTCAATTGAACACATGCGGGACAATCCATTTGATTATCATGACCTTCCGGAGACATAATAATTTCCATGAAAAGCATCGGCCCTTATAATGTGTCTGATCTTCCCGTATTCAACAATAAGGTCTACCACCTTGACCTGAATCCGGAAGAGATAGCAAAGAATATAATTATTGTGGGTGACCCTGAAAGGGTCCCCTTTATTGCAGAGGAATTCCTGAGTACGTGTGAAGTTGACCGCTCACACCGGGGACTCAGGACAATAACAGGAACATCCCGGGAAACCGGGCAGAGGGTATCCCTCACCACCTCAGGCATGGGGACACCCTCTCTTGAGATTGTACTAAACGAACTCGTTGCCTTAAATGAAATAGATTTCAGCACACTAACTCGAAAAGCGAAGTTTGAACCGCTGAGCATTATCAGGGTTGGCACCTCGGGTGGTCTTCAGCATGACACCCCTTTGGGAACGCTCATTGTGACTGATTACTCCGTTGGCCTGGACAATACCGGCCTGTTTTACAGTCCTGCGAGGCATGATAAACACTGTGAATTGCTTGAGGAAAGGGTCCGGAAAATTATCGACGCAGCCACTGCGTTGAAATCACGGTTCAGGGGCAAAATCTTTCCCTATGTCGCGAGGGCCAATCCTGAGATGACCGCGAAAATGGAACGAGAAGCCGAGACCCTCAGGGTTCGGTATAAAAAAGGGATAACGGTATCAAACTCCGGTTTTTTTGCAAATCAGGGCAGGGATATATCACGAGTTCCTCTCACTGTACCTGATATAGACAGCCTCCTTGCAACACTGGATACAGGAATTCCCGATCTCAGGGTCGAAAACATGGAGATGGAGGCGAGCTTTCTCCTCCATTTCATGGACGGACTCGGCTACAGGGCAGGAGTGATATGTACGGTTATCGACAACAGGCAGGAGGACCTTTTTGCAGAACATTATACGCACTACATAAAGGACGCGGTACGAGTTGCACTGAGGACATTTCATTCCCCAAAATAATATCGTCTCGGTTAAACATATATACTCTCTACGCATCCTCGTATTCCCCTTCACCTGAAAAGGTGGAACGTATGCACGTGTATACGCTGTCGGGAGGGCGGGGAACTCCGCCCCCTGCGAATATATACGGTGACATCTTTTTTTCATTTGAAAATAAATCATTTTGTGATATCCTTTTATTAATACTTAAACATAACAAGTCCGGGAGGAGATGAAAAAAAGCAGCAAAAAAAAAGGAATCAAAGAGGAGGGAACAAGTATGGAAAAAAATATCGGTGGTATCGATAAAACTATACGAATCATTCTAGGGACCTCTCTTTTGCTGGCAGGCTTTTTTGTTCAGATGACTGCGGGTTGGAGGCTTGCTGCATTTGTTATCGCAGCGATAGCATACGTTACCGCGTTCTCGGGTTTTTGACCTCTCTGGTCGGTGCTCGGGATCAGCACCCTCAAGGAAGAAAAAGGAAATACAGAACAGATACCGGAAATAAAAACTGAAGCAAAACCTGAAAAGGGACATCAAGAAAAAGAACATCCTCACTGAAAGGAGGCACATAACGAGAACACATATTTTAATTTTATTTCTTTTCATTGCCGGATTATCTGTGCTCGCACTTCAGGGCTGCGAAAAGGAGGAGGAAGTAGACCTCACCGACTGGTCACTACCTCATCGTGAAGACAAGGTTGAGATCGCCGGAGACGCCTTTACAGAGAAAAATGCAGAAGCAGTAGATACCACACCTGAACCGGTAACCTATACCGTGAGAAACGGGGATGTCATTTCCGGAATTGCCGCCAGATATGATATATCCCCCAGGCAACTGGCAGAGGCGAACGGACTGGCATTGAAAGGACGCGGATCAGTCATATATCCCGGACAGAAACTCATTATTCCCACAAAGTAAATGTTGTTAATAAGGATTACTTTAGTGAAGGCGAATATCCAGCGTCTATTTACGTGATCAGACCACAGAACGTCTGCATGATGCGGTTTACTCTATAGTCCCACATTGTATGGAGGTTAAACCTTTAGAATTATACCTTTCCCCTTAAAAATCCAACGCATTATATTAACCTCACATCAGAGCAACCAGCAAGAATAAAACTTTTCCACCGCACAG
>DKBK01000153.1 GCA_002451135.1 Nitrospiraceae bacterium UBA6902 | reverse complement strand
CCATCGCATCCGGCAGCCAGACATGAAGCGGTATCTGGGCTGATTTACCCACCGCGCCACAGAAAAGCAGAAGGCATATGAGCGTTATAAGGTTGACGTCATACCCGAACAAATGAATTGTCTGCCCTGCAATGCTTCCCGCCTTGTCAAAAACCTGCATATATTCAAGACTGCCGAACGTGAGATAAATAAGAATCACGCCAAGACCGAAGCCGAAGTCGCCGAACCTGTTGACAATGAACGCCTTCTTTCCGGCGTCTCCCGCGGACTTCTTGTGAAACCAGAAGCCGATGAGAAAGTATGAACAGAGGCCCACCGCCTCCCAGCCAAAATACATGACCAGGAAATTATTGCCCATGACAAGCATGAGCATCGAAAATACAAACAGACTCAAATAGGCAAAGAACCGGTAATATCCCCCGTCACCATGCATGTAGCCTATCGAATATATAAAGATAAGCGTGCTGATGGATGTAACGACAATAAGCATTATTGCTGAGAGCTGGTCAATGAGGAAGCCGACGGAAACATTAAAATTGCCGGACACGATCCAGCTGTAGATATTTACGTTAACATCATGCCCGCCCAGCACATCAAAAAACGCGCTGACAGCAAGGATAAACGAGCCGGCCACAGCCGGCACAGCTATCCAGTGGGCCTTATCCTTGATATAATTACGCCCGAAAAGTATGTTGATAAGAAATGATATAAAAGGAAGTAATGGTATTAACGTATATTTCAGCATTTTCACTCCGTAGGGGCATATGGCAATACACCCTTACATTTAATGTTCCTATCCCTTTAATAAGTTAATCTCATCCACCTTGATCGTGGGATTATGTTTATAGTATGCGATCAGTATCGCCAGCCCGATCGCTGCCTCGGCTGCCGCAACGGTAATAACAAAAAAGACGAGTATCTGCCCCCTCATGGACTGCAGGTAGTGGCTGAACGCCACAAGGCTGATGTTAACCGAATTCAGCATAAGTTCTATAGATATGAAAATAATTAGCAGATTGCGCCTGGCAAGAAAACCAAAGACGCCAATGCTGAACATCACCGCGCTTAACACTATGTACCAGCTTAATGGAACCAATTAACATCTCCTTATCAGTTGTCAGGCTAAAGACTAAAAACGGACAACTGAAAACTTATTCAATTCTCTTCTTCGCCAGCACCACGGCGCCTATGATGGCCACCAGGAGCACAATGGACGCTATTTCAAAAGGCAGAAGAAACTCCGTGTATAAAACCTTTCCCGTAGTCATCATAATGCCTTCGGTTTTTACCGCCTCTATCGAATATTCCCCCAGAGAAGGAAGCACTACTATTTTCCCGAGTATCAATACAAGAAACGCCGCCAGGATTATTGCGATGCCCGCGCTGACAGGCCACTGGGCCTGATATTTCTTCGCAGTCTCCTCTTTTTTCAGATTGAGC
Organism: Nitrospiraceae bacterium UBA6902; assembly: GCA_002451135.1. Lineage (GTDB taxonomy): Bacteria > Nitrospirota > Thermodesulfovibrionia > UBA6902 > UBA6902 > UBA6902. The sequence goes on along the minus strand of DKBK01000153.1, from coordinate 30,959 downwards.
ATCATGATGACAAACAAAAACAACACGAGGATCGCCCCCGCGTAGACAATGATCTGTATCGCGGCCAGAAATTCGGCGTTTAAGAAAAGATAAAGGGCCGCGATATGAATAAAAAGCACCAGCATCCACATGATACTGTGCACCGGACTCCTTCTTGTGACTACAAGAAGCGACAGCACGGTCATTGCTACCGCAAAGTATGCAAAAAAGAGCTGCGGCGTCGTCATACGCTTTTCCTCTCCTCCGATGTGGCTGTTACGGGTGTCCTAAAATCAATGGCCTTCGGTCTCCAGAATTTCTCAAAATACTCCCTGCCCTTGTCTCCTGCCATATATTTGTCCCAGTTTTCTAATAGACGCTCTTTTTTATAGTAAAATTCCTCTCTCGTATAACCTGAATATTCAAAAAAATCCGTCAGCGCCAACGCGCCGAACGGACATGCCTCAACACATAAGGCGCAGAACACGCAGCGCAACACTTCTATTTCATATCTGTCGACAACTTTCTTGTGGTCATCTCCTTCGCTTGTATAAATATGTATGCATTGAGAAGGACACATGGCAGCGCAGAGTCCGCAGCCCACACATTTTTCCTTCCCTGTTTCGGAATCCCTGACCAGCGCGTGAAGCCCCCTTGCGCCAGGCACCGGTTCTCTCTTCTCCGTAGGGTACTGCCGGGTCACGGAATGTGAGACCATGTGCTTAAATGTCAAAGCGAGTCCCTGCAGGACTTCGATGAAAAATACCTTCTTGATTAATTCGGTGGCAGTCATTTTTCTATTTGTCTCTCCAAATCATTTCCATAAAATTTTCACCACTCCCGTGATCACAATATTCGCCAGTGCCACCGGGATAAAAATCTTCCACCCCAGTCTCATAAGCTGGTCGTATCTATACCTGGGGAGCGTGGCCCTTATCCAGAAATAGAGAAAGATGAATCCATAGACCTTGATTAAAAACCAGATGACCGGGGGGACATATGCAAATATCCAGAAACCGGGTCCGCTCCAGCCGCCAAAAAAACATACCACGGCCAGGGCCGACATGACAAACATGCCCGCGTATTCGGCCATGAAGAATAAGGCCCAGCGCATCCCGCTGTATTCAGTCGCAAAACCGGATACAAGCTCGGTCTCGGCCTCTGGTAAATCAAAAGGCACCCTGTTTGTCTCGGCAAGCGCTGATATGAAAAATACGGTAAAGCCTATTATCTGAGGTATGACAAACCAGCGTCCATCCTGAGCGCTCACAATATCGGACAGGTTCGTGCTGCCTGCCATCATCATTACCCCGACAAGGCTCAACCCCATCGAGATTTCATAACTGATAACCTGAGCCGAAGAACGCAGCCCTCCAAGGAAGGAATATTTTGAATTGGAGGCCCAGCCGCCCAGGATCACGCTGTAGGCGCCGACTGAAGATAGTGCGAGAATATATAATATGCCTACGTTAAGATTAGCTATGGAAAAACCCTCCCACAGCGGGATAACGGCAAGCGAAGAGACTGCCGCGATGACCCCGATAATAGGTGCGATATAAAATATCGGCTTGTCGGAGCTTGCAGGGATAATATCTTCTTTAAAAAATAATTTAATAGAGTCCGCAATCGGCTGGAGGATGCCGTGCCAGCCGACCCTCATAGGCCCCAGTCTCGATTGCATGTGCCCGATTGCCTTCCGCTCAAAATACTGGACGAACATCACATGGATGAGAAATACAGCTACCACACTGATCGTCTTGAGCAGGATCAACAATATTCCAATTACACTCATGGTCTTATCCTATATTTTTATTAACCTTACTTCGCAGCCCTCAATCCCGGGGGCCTTGGTAACAGGGTCCAGTGTATACGTCAACAGGCTGAACAAGCCTTGCCCTTCAAAATTATTGCTCAATAACACCTTATTATCTTTGATGGTATCATCGATTGATACCGGCACTTCACTGCTGCCTGCTGCAGTTGTAACCTGTACCCTGTTGCCCTCATGGAGACCCAGCTTTCTGGCCGCTGCTCCGTTTATTTTCAGCGTCGGTTCAGGACAGATTTTCATAAGCGCCGGGGACCTTCTTGAAAGGGTCCCTGAATGAAACAGCGGTTTCTCAAGGGCCAGGTAAAAATCTGCCCGGAAATCACTTGCCGCGTCCACCATTGCGGGCAGTTCATGTATTTCTCCCCTGAGCGGCTCGCCGTGATAGGGCCACAGGCAGTTCCCTTTGCTTATTTCCCGGTACGTAAGGTCACGGTAAAGAGGGGAAACCTTTGCAATCTCATCCATAATATCTTCCGCGTCTGAGTACGCCATTTTATATCCCATCTTCCCGGATACTTCTGAAATGATCTTCCAGTCTTCCATCCCGGATCCCGCGTTTACCGCCTTTTTCTGGAGCTGGATCCTGCGTTCAAGGTTCGTATAGGTCCCGGTCTTCTCGGTCCAGCCGAGCGCGGGAAGCACCACATCGGCAAGTTGTGCGGTCTCAGAAAGGAAGAGGTCCTGCACTACCAGAAAATCAAGGGCCTGTAAGGCCTCTTTTATATACTGCGCGTCGGGGAGATTGAACACAGGATTATCGCCCATGATATAGAGAGCCTTAACACTCTTATTCCTGGCGCCCTCGATTATTTCAAACAGGGTCTTCCCGTCTTCCTCCGGGATAGGCCCTCCCCATTCGGTTTCAAACTTTCTCTTGAAATCATGGATGTCCAGCGGTCTTCCGCCGGGAAGCATATCAGGCACGCACCCGGCATCGATAAGGCCCTGCTCATTGGGCCTGTCGGACAGGAGATAAAGCCGGGCTTCAAGAAGATAGGTAAGCCCCGCAATGGCAAATACGGCCCGGTGACCGTTGGCACGCTGCACCAGGTCCATGCCGAATACAATGGACGTGGATGGGCTGTTCAGAAGCGTCTGCTTCAGTTCCTCAATCCCTTCGATATCCATGCTGCCTGAATATGTATCAGAGAGCATGCGTATGCCTTTATCCACATCAAGCTTCTCTCCGCGTGCCCCTTTCACGCCGGAAACACCAACTAAAAGTTCCTCAAGGACCTCCATCTCCCTGAATACCGGGGGCACGACCTGGAGGGTCTTGAATCTATCGAGTCCTTTGGCATTGCCCAGGACCACTATTTTGGCCCCCCGCCTTGAGGCCTCGCGTATAGAGAGTCCAAGAATGGGATTCACCGCGGTCGGATCACCGCCCACGACAAATATGACCTCCGAATTCTTAAGACCCTCTATAAGATTTGTTGTGATGCCCTGACCGAGCAGTTCTTCAAAATATTTCTGCGCCGCAGCGTATCCGGTCCTCGAAATTGAGTCGATATTATTTGAGCCGCAGGCCATCCTTATAAATTTCTGAAATACATAATTGTCCTCATTTGAGCACCGGGGAGAACCGATCCCCGCAATCGCAGACCCGCCATCTGTCCGTTTAATTCCGGATAATCTTTCAGCCACAATATGTAACGCCTCACTCCATGTGCTCTGCTCAAGCTTGCCGTTTTTCCTTACAAGCGGCGTCGTCAGCCTGTCCTGACTGTTTATGTATTCATAGCCGAACCTGCCCCTTGAACACAGAAGCCCCCTGTTTACGCCAAGCCCTGTCCTGGGGATGACCCGCTTAATGGACTCGTCCCGGACCTGCACCACAAGAGAACACCCTACCCCGCAATATGAACAGATCGTCTCTACCTCGTTATCCACCTGCCACGGCCTGAAACTGTGCATATATAAACGGCTCAGGATAGCGCCGACAGGACAGACCGTGAGGCAGTTTCCGCAATACTCGCAGTTAAAGGAATCCGAGGAGAAAGGCTCCATTCTCGAATGGTTCCCCCTCCCCATGATAGAGATCGCGGATGCGCCCTGCTGATCATTGCACATTCTCACGCACCGTGTGCAGACAACGCATCTTTCCATGTTCCGTGCAAAGATCTGGTCCTTGTGACTTTCAGGGACCTTTCTTTTCTCTTCTTTATATCTGCCTACGGTAGGACCGTATTTATTTACAAGATCCTGCAATTCACATTCTCCCGCCTTGTCGCAGTACGGGCAATCCAGCGGATGATTAATAAGCAGAAACTCCAGTATTCCACGCCTGACTTTTGAGATGCCTTCGGATTCTGTTTTCACCACCATTCCGTCCGCGGCCATGAGGGTGCATGCGGTCTGCAATTTCGGCATCCTCTCCACCTCGACCACACAGAGTCTGCAGCCGCCGTAAGGCTTAAGGGCCTCATGATAGCAGAGCGTGGGTATCTTTATCCCCGCCTGCCGGGCCGCTTCAAGTACGCTTACCGGTTTTTCCAGTGTCACTTCTTTATCATTTATTGTCAGAGTAATCATGTTCAGTTGTCAGTTATAAGTTAATAGTCGTTAGGCTAACAGCTCAACGCACATCTCCCATTTTTTATATGTTCCTCAAATTCATTTTTGAAATGCTTAATCATCCCCATCACCACCCCGGCCGCACCGTCACCGAGGGGGCAGAAGGTCCTCCCCATCATAATCTCTGCGATATCAGAGAGCAGCTCTATATCACCGTCTTTGCCCTTTCCCTTTTCCACGCGTGCCAGTACTTTTCTGAGCCAGTCCGTCCCTTCCCTGCAGGGGACACACTTGCCACAGGACTCATGCTCAAAAAATTTCAGAGCCCTGTAGGCCACTCTGACCATACAGACGGAATCATCCATCACTATTACCGCGCCGGAGCCCAGCATGCTCCCGGCCTTCGGCATTGCCACAAAATCCATTGCGCAGTCTATGGCATCCGCGGGCAGGACAGGAGTGGAAATGCCTCCCGGGATCACCGCCTTTAATTTGCCGCCGTCCCTGATTCCTCCTGCATGAATATAAATAATATCTTTAAGATTTGTGCCCATCGGAAGCTCGTACACCCCTGGTTTTTTGACATGACCGCTTACGCAGAAGAGCTTGGGGCCCGGGCATTCCTTGCTGCCTATATTGGAATACGCCTCCCCTCCGATTTCAATAATATATGGGAGATTGGAAAGGGTCTCTACATTGTTCACGATAGTAGGCATGCTCCAGGCGCCGACATTGACGGGAAACGGGGGTTTGTTCCTGGGCTGCCCCTTCTTTCCTTCAATCGACTCAATAAGGGCAGTCTCCTCACCGCATATATAGGCCCCTGCCCCCTGGTGCACGGCAAGATGAAATTTTACGCCCTTGCCGTTAATATTGTCTCCGAGATAATTGGCCTCATATGCCTGTTTAATGGCTGCATTCAGAATATCCGCGGCCGCGGGATATTCACCCCTCAGGTATATATACCCATATTCGGAGCCGAGGACATATCCTGATATGACCATGCCTTCAATCAACAGATGCGGGTTCTTCTCAAGAATGGGCCGGTCCTTAAATGTGCCGGGTTCGCCTTCATCGGCATTGCATAAAAGATACTTGGGAAATTTTGGGTCAGCCTTTGCAAAGCTCCACTTCATTCCAGTAGGAAAGCCTGCCCCTCCCCTTCCCCTGAGCCCGGACCTCTTGATTTCCTCCATGATGTCCTGGGGACTNNTCCGCACTTGATGCGGAATCCAGTTTTTTGTTTCTGGATTCCCGCTTTCGCGGGAATGACGGTATTACATTGTCTCTATACTTTTTTATTTATATTTCTCGAGTATTTCCTCTATCCTCTTTTCAGAAAGGTTGTCATAAAAATCCGTGTTTACAAGCATGGCAGGCGCAGTACCGCATGCGCCTATGCACTCCATAATGACCAGCGAAAACCGGCTGTCCTGACTCGTGCCGTTGGGCTGAACCCCGTAGCGCGTTTCAAGAAAATCCACCAGCTTCTCTGCACCCAGTATCATACAGGACACGTTGGTACATAACTGTATGACGTGCCGTCCTACAGGCCTGTGTTTATACATCGAATAAAAAGACGCTGTCGCCCTGACCATGGCCTCAGGCACATTCAGGGCCTTTGACACGCACTCCATAGCTTCATGACTCAGCCAGCCGAACTCTCGCTGTGCAACATACAACGAAGGCAGGAGCGCGCTCTTGTGGTCCGGATACCTGGCCTTGATCTCGTCGATCTCTTTTAATACCGTTTCNNCTGACAACTGACAACTTTTTTACCTGTCACATTCTCCGAGAACTATATCTATACTTCCGATATTTGCAATTATGTCCGCAACAAGCTCTCCCTCACAAAGCCTGGGCAGCGCCGATACATGTACAAAGGACGGAGACCTTACTCTCATACGATATGGCTTCCCCGTTCCGTCACTCACAAAGAAAAATCCGAGCTCTCCTTTTGGAACTTCTGTTGCAACATACATCTCCCCTTCAGGCGCGGTCTGCGGGCCCTTTGTAATAAGCACAAAATGATGAATAAGATGTTCCATATCGGTAAGGACTTTATCTTTAGCAGGGAGCGTATATTTCGGGGCGTCAGCCATTATGGGGCCTTGGGGAATTTGTTCAATGCACTGTCTTATGATTGAATTGGACTGGAGGAACTCGTCCATCCTTACGCGGTACCGGTCATATACATCGCCGTTTTTGCCGGTGCATACCTCCCATTTGACCTTATCATACACCCCGTAGCGGGTCACTTTTCTCACGTCGTATGGAACTCCGGAGCCCCTGAGCACAGGACCGCTCATGCCCCAGTTTATGGCCTCCTGGGCAGAGATAACGCCGATGCCCCTGGTCCGCTGAAGCCATATGCGGTTTTTATTAATAAGTGTTTCATACTGCGCTACCCTCATCGGGAATTCACCCGTGAACGCATACACGTCTTCCAGCCATTGAGAGTCAACGTCGTTTTTCAACCCGCCTATTCTCGGGTAGGTGACCGTAAGCCTGGCCCCGCAGAGCCTTTCAAACAAATCAAGGATTGCTTCTCTTTCCCTGAAGCAGTATAAAAATACCGTCATTGCGCCGACATCGAGTGCATGAGTCGCAAGCCATAGGAGATGGTTGGCGATTCGCGACATTTCCGCTACAATGGTCCTGATATATTCGGTGCGCTCAGGCACCTCAATCCCGAAAAGCTTTTCCACCGCAATGCAATAACCCAGGTTGTTCGACATGGAGGAGATATAATCAAGTCGGTCGGTAAGCGGCAATATCTGCATATAGTTTCTATGCTCCGCGAGCTTCTCAACGCCCCTGTGAAGATAGCCGACATAAGGCGTGCACTTAACAACCGTCTCGCCGTCAAGATCCAGGACAAGCCTCAAAACACCATGCGTCGCAGGGTGCTGAGGCCCCATGCTCAGGGTCATCAGTTCTTTTGCCGCTATGCGGGAATTGTCATTCCCTGAATTGATATGTGTATCTTCCATAAAATAGCCTGAACAGCAATTTTGAAAAAGAAAGGTTTATTCGTTTCTGTACACTGTTCTGTGTTGTTTCACGCACCGAACCCTGTATTCTTTTATGACAATTTTCAGAACCCGTTCATCAGGCGCTTTCATTTATCATGTGCAAGATTCAGGATGTTTCATTTCGATGAATGTGTGAGAGCCTCCTTTAAATAGCTTCCAGTATTTATAGAGAAATTTTATCTTATGTTCCAGTCATTATCATGGGAGTGGAAGTCTTTCAGTTCTTCGAACCCTTTATATTCATTATCCGCAGGTCCCTTTAACGGATAATCTTTTCTTAACGGATATCCCTCCCAATCGTCAGGCATAAGAATACGCCTCAGGTCAGGATGACCGTTAAATACAATGCCGTACATATCACAGGCTTCCCTCTCATGCCAGTTGGCACCACTCCATATGGGCACCACACTGTCGACACTTGGATTATCCGCCGGTATCAGTGCCTTAAGCATAAGACGATGTTTGTGTTTCACCGAATAAAGATTATAAACGACCTCATACCGGTACTGCCTGTCAGGGTAGTCGACTCCGCATAAGTCCACCAGATAATCCATGTAAATATCAGGATCGTCATGGAGAAACCTGCAGATATCGCTGATACGGTCACGGTTTACGCTGACAAATACCTGGTCCCTGAATTCCGATACATCTGCGATTTCATTAAGATACGAGTTCTTGAGTCTGTTTACTATCTCCAGGGGCTCCATCTGAAATACTCCTTTTCAATTTTCTCCTGAAGTTTCATAATTCCCTGAAAAAGCGCTTCCGGCCTCGGGGGACATCCCGGCACATACACATCAACCGGCAAAAAGGCGTCTCCCCCCTGAACAACGGCATACGTATCAAATATCCCGCCGGAACACGCACAACTCCCCATTGCTATAACATATCGGGGCTCCGGCATCTGGTCATAGACCCTTCTTATGACAGGGGCCATTTTTTTTGTGATCGTGCCTGCAAGTATAATAACGTCCGCCTGTCTCGGAGAGGCGCGGAAGACGACTCCAAAACGGTCAAAATCATAATGACTCGAGCCGCAGGCCATCATCTCGATCGCACAGCAGGCAAGTCCGAACGTCATCGGCCATATCGAGCTTTTCCTGCTCCAGTTAACAAGTTTGTCAACTGTAGTGATAATGGTATTGCCACCCGGGACTATCTTTGTCCCCTCTGCAACCTCCACTAACTCTGTTCCCGGTATTATCATGTGGTCCTTTTAACTCCCGAATGTTCGGGCGTCACCCTGCCCCTGCTCATTCCCACTCAAAGGCGCCTTTCTTCCAGACATATACATATCCGATTAAAAGAATAAAGATGAAAAGCATCATCTCAACAAAACCGAATATCCCGAGTTTATCATACGCCACTGCCCAGGGATATAAAAAAACCGCCTCAACATCAAACACAACGAAAAGCATGGCGATGATATAAAACTTGACCGAGAATTTTTGTCTCGGTTCCCCGACAGGAGGGTTGCCGGACTCATATGCATACAGCTTCTGGGCATACGGCCTGCGGGGCCTCACAAGTATACCGGCGACCACAGCGCCCAACCCGACCAGCGCTGCGAATATGATAATTATGGCAACCGGCAAGTAATCTGATGGGATATAAGTTCCAGGCATTGAGATTTTATACACAATAACAACTGTAACTGTCAATGAATATTAGTCTTGCTTATTGTTAGTTTTAACTTATTTATCAAGGAATAAACGTGCGGGTCGACAAGAGTGTTCGTCCCTCAGCCGTTATTCATTATCTGCGGCCGGTTATTAGTTGGATGATTCTGTCATATAATGTACCCTCGAATTTTTAAAGAGAATCGCGGGACGGCAACGCAAACTCACCCCCCGCGTACGAATGCGCCTTATCCCGTTATTTCTATAAATGATACAAATTTAAAATCCATTCATTTTCTTCTTTTAAAAAAAACAAACACATCTTATAATACTGGACAATGAAGAACATCTTCAGTCATCCGGAAAAATCCATCGCTGCAAAACTTATCATTGCGACCGGACTTCTGATCGTGGTGGTAAGTTTTATCTTCTGGTATGCCACCCTGAAGAAACAGGAAAAAGATGTGATGTCCATTGCCCTGACATACGGCGATTCCTTTGTGAAGTTTACAAAGCGCAGCACGCGCCACAGCATGCTCACCTACAACTCTGAAGAAACACAGGGCGTGCTTGAGACCCTCGGAACTCCGGAAGGGGTACAGAGGGTAAGAATATACAACCATCAGGGGAACGTGCTCTTTTCTTCAAATTTAAAAAATGTGGGCACACCTGTTGACAGGACTTCATTGGCCTGCACATCATGCCATTCCGACCTTGGCAAATCCGCGGCACTTATCCCCGACCCTGTGAAATGGTCAGTGCATAAGGACGAGAAAGGCTCCACTTCTCTGAAGATGGTAAGCGAGATACCCAATGAACCCGACTGCTATAACGCAAGCTGTCATGTTCATCCCCGTGAGCAGGAGGTCCTCGGATTTGTGGAAGCCGATCTCTCACTCGCACTGCTCGATGAGGCGCTGTTTAAGCAGGGACTCGCCCTGACCGTCTATGTGATTGTTTTCGTTCTGGCAGTGTCAATGTTTCTCGGCATCATCAATTATAAAATAGTGACTCATCCTGTGCATAAACTCTCCAAGGGCATGGAACGTGTGGCAGGAGGTGACCTGGATTATTCCGTGCAGATAAACTCCGTTGATGAAATCGGGGTGCTGGCAAGCACCTTTAACTCGATGATCAAGGATTTAAAGGCGGCAAGGGACCAGAGAGAAAAATGGACCCAGACACTTGAAGATGAAATCGCCAAGAAAACAGAGGAAATCCGGAAGACACATGTCAACCTTGTACAGACCGAAAAACTCGCATCACTCGGAAGAATGGCTGCAGGAGTTGCACATGAAATAAACAACCCCCTGACGGGAGTAGTAACATTTGCACATTTATTAAAGAAAGGGTTCGCGCCTGACAGTCCCCAGGCACAGGACCTTGATATCATCATTGAACAGTCCGAACGATGCTCAAAGATCATCAAAAACCTTTTGACCTTTGCCCGCGCCACCCCTTCGGAAAAAGGCAGCGTGAGCATTAATGATGTACTGAATCGTACTGTATTTATGGTGCAGAACCAGGAGAAATTCCATCACATAAAGTTCAATGTTGTTTTGGAAAACTCCCAGTTTATTATTGTTGGCGATTCATCCCAGTTCCAGCAGATATTCCTGAACATGTTCATCAATGCCGCGGATGCCATGGGGGGGAGAGGGAGCATTCATGTCGCGACACGCAGCGCAACGGAAGAAGGCAAGCCATACGTTGAAATTGAATTCACCGACGAAGGGACCGGGATAAAGCCAGAGGACATGCCAAAGCTCTTTGAACCCTTTTTCACAACCAAACCGGTAGGCAAAGGCACCGGGCTCGGTCTCTCGGTGAGTCACGGTATCGTCAAGCATTTCGGCGGAAATATCAAGGTTAAAAGCGAGGTTGGTAAAGGCACAAGTTTTTTTGTTAGACTACCCTTGCAGGAAAAATAATCTTCACGCATGAAAAAAATACTGGTCATAGATGATGAAGCAATTGTACGCACAAGCTGCGAAAGGACGCTCGTACCCGAAGGGTATGAGCTAAGACTCGCAACGAACGGCAGGGAAGGAATCGCGTTCATGGAAAAAGAGCAGTTCAGTCTCGTACTGCTGGACCTCAAGATGCCTGATATGGACGGCATCGAGGTCCTGAACAAAATCAATACGACATGGCCCGATACAAAAGTTGTCATGATCACGGGATACAGCACTGTTGATACAGCCGTGCAGGCCTTAAGACTGGGCGCGTATAATTTTATAGAAAAGCCTTTTACCCCCGATACCCTGCTTGGCGCCGTAAAAGAGGCTTTTGAAAAATAACAGGGATCTGTCAGCGCCGATACGGACCGCTGAGTGAAGGTTTTACATGAATTCGATCCCTGCGGACCGGCATCGCCGTGGGAATCATGGCGCAATGATAAGAGGATAATAGATTAAAGAGGGATCAGGTGACCTTAAAAGATGTTGCAGAAATACTAGAAGCTGATGTGATTGCGGATGCAGACGATCTGAACATAACCATAAAGAACGCGTGCAGCGCGGACATGATGAGCGCGGTACTGTATTACCATACGCCTGATTCGCTGCTCATTACCGGACTCACCCAGCCCCATGTAATACGAACTGCCGAGATTGCCGGCATCAAATCTATCGTGTTTGTCCTGGACAAAAAGCCCGGAGACGACATCATCGCACTAGCCAGGCAAAAAAAGATCCCCATTCTCTGCACTCGCTTCTGCATGTATACGGCATCAGGAAAACTCTATGCAGCCGGGCTTCCCGGATGCCTGTTTAAATAATTCATGATATCTAATATGGACGAAACAATAGAAGGAAGTTTCCAGATAATCGGCGGCAATTTTGCAAATGCCGGTGAGGCCTCCATGCAGCTGAAATCAAAGCTTGTGGAGCTCGGTATTGATGAAGCAATTATAAGAAGGGCGGCTATAGCCACGTTTGAAGCAGAGATGAATGTAATTATTTACGCAGCCGCCGGAAGACTCCAATACTATATTACGCCTCATGAGGTCACAATAAAAATAGATGATATGGGCCCGGGCATAGAAAATATTGAACTGGCGATGCAGGAGGGCTATTCCACTGCCCCTGACTGGGTAAGGGAAATGGGATGGGGAGCCGGAATGGGGCTACCGAACATGAAAAAAAATTCGGACGAATTCAAGATAGATTCCGTAGTCGGAGAAGGAACGACTGTGAAAATGATTATTCATTTCTCTTAACGTTCATTAATCCCTCTCCCCGGGGTTGGAATCAACCCGCACCGAGGAGAGGGTCGGGCCGGAGCGACTCTTCTCGTTGACTCGCTTCGGGGTGAGGGGGTAACCGCCATGAAACTCAGCAGCATAGTTGAAAGCATATCTCTGGAAGTCAAAACCGGCAAGAACAATCTTCAGAACGATGTCACGGGCGTCTATATCAGCGACCTTCTTTCCGATGTAATGGCCAACAGTAAGGAAGGCAATATCTGGATCACGCTTCAGACACACCTCAATATTGTGGCTGTAGCCGGATTAAAAAATCTGTCCGGAATTATTATTGTCGGCAACAGGCAGATACAGCAGGATGTCCTGCAAAAGGCGGAATCCGAGAAAATAACCGTCATGTCAACGCCCTTGCCGGCCTTTGAAGTTGCCGGGAAGCTGTATCAGCTTCTTAACGGATAGAGAGAACAGCAGACAGTAAACAGTAGTCAGTCTCAAATCTGACTACTGACAACCTTTTTTTCGGCCGGATGCATTTTTTATAACTATTAACCTGGCATGTAAATATCTGAATTTCGTCATTCCGGCTCGCCGGTCTCATAATAAGACCGGGATTAAAGAATACACCATATGTGACACTGCATGCTAAGAGAATTTAAAGCCGACCTCCACATACACACATGTCTTTCTCCCTGCGCCGAACTCGAGATGTCGCCCATGGCAATTGTCCGCACCGCCCTGAAAAAAGAAATTGACATTATCGCCATAACCGACCACAATTCCGCAGAAAATGTTATCGCGGCCAGAAATGCCGCTCAACATACTGATTTGACAGTCCTGGCGGGAATGGAGATCACCACGTCTGAAGAAGCCCACATCCTCGCCCTCTTTGATGATATGGAAAGCATCATGAAACTGCAGGACATTGTGTACAATAATTTAATGCCGGGAGTGAATGACGAGAAACGGTTCGGTGAACAGATCGTCGTGAATGAAAAAGACGAGGTACTTGAATTTAACAGACGCCTTCTTATTACCGCGACGGAATTATCCGTGTATTCAGCAGTAAATACGATACATTCTCTTGGAGGACTTGCCGTTGCCTCTCATATAGACAAGGAGGTCTTCAGCATAATCTCGCAGCTCGGCTTTATTCCGGACAATTTAAAGTTTAACGCATTGGAAATGTCCACCCATATAGACAGAACGCGTGCGGAAGAGTTGTTCGCTCTTTATAATTCATATCCGTGGATTTCCTCGTCAGACGCGCATTTTCTGGAGGACATCGGAAAAAGGACAACAAGATTTTTTATGAATGAGCCGACAACCGCTGATATGGCATCAGCATTACATAACATCAATGGGAGAAGGGTGGAATGGGGATAACATATAACTCAGGGGCAAAGGAACAAAGGGGCAACGTGACACTACAATGGAAGACCTGTCATTACATATCCTCGACATAGCCGAGAACGCCATAACCGCCGGGGCTACCAGGATTACCATCAGGATTGTGGAGGACCTTGACGCCAACCTGTTCCTCATGGAGATCAGTGATAACGGGAGAGGCATGGATAAAGAGATGTATGAACACGCCTGCGACCCTTTTTATACTACGAGGACTACCAGGAAGGTCGGACTGGGCATCCCGCTGCTGGCACAGGCTGCACGAGACTGTAGGGGAGATATAAAAATTAAAACCGAAAAGGGGAAGGGTTCGGCAATTACCGCGACGTTCCAGTATAATCACATAGACAGAAAACCTCTCGGAGACATTGAAAAGACCATGATCGTGCTGATCGCCTCCAACCCTGATATCGATTTTGTGCTGGAACACAAAAAGAACAGTGAGTGGTATGTCCTGGACACCTCAGAGATAAAAAAAGAGCTCGGAGATGTGCCCATAAATAACATGGAGGTAATAAAAATTATTAAAGACGATATAAGAGCATGGCTAAATCAAGTAAACAATATGATAAAATAACGTCGAACACATATATACAAAGTCGTATGATAGTTAATATTTAGGATACGTGCGTTTCGGGTTGCGGGTCACAGGTCAATCACAGCAACTCAGAACCCGGAACCCAAACTCGTAATTTGACAAGGAGGGGGCTTAATGGAAAAGGGGAAAATTTTAGTACTGGACGACGATCCGGTTGTAACGTTAAGCTGCAAGAGGATCCTCGGGGCTGAAGGTTACAGCATCTCGACCGTCGAAAAAGGAGACGACGCCCTCAACAGACTCGCCAAGGAAGATTTTGACCTGCTGATTTCTGACGTAAGACTCCCCGATATAAGCGGGATGGAAGTACTCAAGGAAGCCCGTATCATTAAACCCAAGACAGATGTAGTGATCATCACAGGTTACCCTACGCTTGAAGACGCACGGGAATCGACAAAGCTCGGGGCCGCTGAATATATTGAAAAGCCTTTTACCCCTGATTTCATGCTCAATGTCGCCAGGAAGGTATTTGATACAAGGGGATGGATCCTCAGGAAGGCCTTCATAGATGAATTCAGGGACTATGTCACCCCTCTCAGGGACAGGGAAAACCCGGTCATCTTTTACAAAGAGGGTACCTGGGCACGGCCCACCAAGGACGGGATATGGGAAATAGGCTGCGACCTGAGGTACTGGCTTCTCTCGGGTGATCTTATGTACGTCGAATTTATAAAGGGTATTGATAAGCTGAATGCAGGCCAGCCCTTTGCAAATATTTATTCAAGCAGCGGTCAGGGACGCGAACTTCTTTCTCCCATGAACGCGGAATTAAGAGAGATAAACACAAAAGCAAATGATGTCATGGTCGCCCTGCTCAAGGACCACCTGTCAGAAGGCTGGTTATTGTGGCTGGCAAAGGTATTCCCCTTGGCTGCTCCATAGCCGGGGGAAATAGTATGGGAACGGAGAAACAAGAGGTGCGAAGTAAAGCAAAAGTCTTTCACTTCCTACTACTCTCTTCCTGCTTCTTACGTAACATAGTCTGTTGTTAATTTAAAGGGAGGCTTCTGATGGCAGATGACGTAAAAATACTTGTTGTAGACGATGAACCGATTATTATTAGAAGCTGTGAAACGGTCCTGAAATCCGAAGGGTTTAATGTGGAAGGGGTCCTTGGGGGAAAAGAGGCGATACTCAGGATGGAACAGACCTCCTATGACCTTGTTTTCACAGACTTAAAAATGCCGGAAGTTGACGGGATAACTCTCATACGATGGATCAAGCAGAAGAGACCCGATACCGGTATCGTCATCATTACGGGTTACCCTTCACAGGACACGATTAAAGACGCCCTTGAAGTAGGTATTATTGATTATGTGCCAAAGCCTTTTACTCCTGCGGTGCTGCTGGATGTTACGCAGAGGGCAGTGGAATGGATAAGAAGGAAAGCCCCTGTTGAGAAAAAGGAAAAAGAAGGAGAATTCCCTCCCTCAATGCTTCAGGAAATAGACAGGGTAATAACGCAGTATAAAAATAAACCCGGCAGTTCAATCCCCGTGCTGCAGCGCTGTCAGCAGATAGTAGGATATCTCCCCCCGGAGATCCAGAAGCATATCGCAAAAGGGCTGAATCTTACGCCCGCACAGGTACACAGCGTAGTTTCATTTTACTCCTTTTTCACCATGAAACCGAGAGGAGACCATAATATCAGGATATGTCTCGGTACTGCCTGTTATGTGAAGAGGGTTGAGGAGTCCTTAAACAAGATCAAGGAGGAACTCAAGATTGATGTCGGTGATGTGACACAAGACAAAAAATTCTCTCTTGAAACTGTCCGCTGTCTCGGAGCCTGCGGACTGGCGCCTGTCATGGTCATAGATGAAGAAACCTACGGAGCGGTAAATCCGAAGAAGGTAATGGAGATTATCGAGGGGTATGCATAAACACATGAGGGACAAAGTGGCAGAGACACAAAGTGATAAGGAAGACAAGAGAACTTTGTGCCTCTATGCCTTTGTGCCTCCTCTTAAAGGAGATACGAAATGGCACGATTAACATTGGATGATTTAAAAAAGATAAAAGAAAAACAGAAATCCACATTCACGCTGCGGGAGGGCGGTTACCGGGCAAAGATCACGGTTCATATGGGTACATGCGGCATCGCAGCCGGGGCGAGAGATATTATGACCGCTTTAATGGACGAAATATCCCTGGGGAAGGTGGAAGACGTAATCACGACAACCTCCGGGTGTGCCGGTCTGTGCGCCCGTGAACCGATGGTGACAGTAGAGATAATGAATAAACCGCCTGTAAAATACGGCGACCTGACAGACGCGAAAATAAGAGAGATATTCAAGGAGCATATTATGGGCGGAACGCCTGTGGACAAGTATGCCCTGGTTATAGGAAGCGAAACAACGTATTAGAATCGCAGAGGCGAACCTCGGTTCACCCCTGCCTTGCATAGGAGATGAAATGGAAAAATATCGTGCCAATTTACTGATGTGTGCAGGAACCGGCTGCGTTGCGAGCGGTACCCCGAAGGTAAGGGACGCCCTGAAGGCTGAACTTGAGAAAAGAGGATTGGCAGATGAAATAAAGATCGTCCTTACCGGTTGTAACGGATTCTGCGCTGAGGGCCCTGTCATGCTGGTCTATCCCGAGGAAATCTTCTATCAGAAACTGACGGTTGAAGATATACCAACACTTGTTGAAGAACATTTCCTCAAGGGAAGGCCGTATGAGAAGTTGATGTTCAAAGACGTAGAAAAAAAGCATGCAATCCCCCTGATGAATGATATCCCCTTCTTTAAACATCAGGTACTGAGGGTACTCAGAAACAAAGGACTCATAGACCCTGACAGCCTTGATGAATACATTGCGCGGGACGGGTATTTGGCTGCTGCAAAGGCCCTGAAGGAGATGACGCCTCAGGACATCATAAAGACCATTAAAGATTCAGGGCTCAGGGGGCGCGGGGGCGCGGGTTTCCCCACAGGACTTAAATGGGAATTTGCCTCAAAGTCTCAGGCAGACCAGAAATATATGCTCTGTAACGGTGATGAAGGAGACCCCGGGGCCTTTATGGACAGGTCGGTCATGGAATCCGATCCTCATTCCGTGATAGAAGGCATGATAATCGGAGCTAAAGCTATAGGCGCAAGTAAAGGCGTAATTTACGTAAGGGCAGAATATCCCCTTGCGGTACAACGTCTCCAGAGGGCCATTGACATGTGTAATGAGTCCGGACTTCTCGGAGAAAACATCCTTGACAGCGGTTTCACCTTTGATCTTGAAATATATCTCGGGGCAGGAGCATTTGTCTGCGGTGAGGAAACTGCATTGATGCGCTCTATCGAAGGGCAGCGCGGGATGCCGAGACCAAGACCCCCCTTCCCCGCCCATAAAGGATTGTGGGACAAGCCGTCGGTCCTGAACAATGTGGAAACACTTGCGCAGATTGCCCCTACTATTTTGAACGGCGCTGAGTGGTACAGGGCGTTAGGTACGGAAAAGAGCGCCGGGACAAAGGTATTTGCCATTACCGGTGATATTAAAAATGTCGGTCTTGTTGAAGTGCCGATGGGAATACCCCTGAGGACGATAATCTATGACATCGGCGGAGGGATAAACAAGAAAAAGAAAAAGTTTAAGTCTGTGCAGATGGGGGGACCGTCTGGCGGCTGCATTCCCGAACAATTACTCGACATCCCCGTGACATATGAAGACGTTGTGAAGACAGGCGCGATCATGGGTTCAGGCGGCATGGTCGTCATGGATGAAGACACCTGCATGGTAAGCACGGCGAAATTCTTCCTTGAATTTACTGCCGATGAATCCTGCGGGAAATGCACCCCGTGCAGGGTCGGGACCAAAGTCATGCTCGACATGCTCACCGATATCACCGAGGGACGAGGAAAAGATGGTGACATCGAAACACTGGAAGACCTCAGCAGGGACATTATCGGGACATCCCTGTGCGGCCTTGGCCAGACTGCGCCCAACCCCGTCCTTTCTACCATACGATATTTCAGACATGAGTATGAATCACACATCAAAGACCACTGGTGTCAGGCAGGAATATGCAGCAAGCTGTGCTCCTTCCACATAGTCGAAGAGCTCTGCAAGGGATGCGGCGCCTGTCTGAGGGGCTGCCCGCAGCAGGCCGTTGTGGGAGAAAAGAAAAAACCTCACCGGATCATCCAGGAACTTTGCATACAGTGCAGGACATGTTATGACGCCTGCAAATTCGGATCGATTGAAATAAAACCTGCCATCCGCCAAGAAAAAACAGCACTGGCAGCAAAGGATGAGGGGGGGAAATAATGTTAAATCTGACCATAAACGGCAAAAAAGTGACTGCGCAGCCGGGAGATACAATACTGGCTGCAGCCTTAAAACATAAAATATATATCCCGAACCTGTGTTATGACAAGAGGCTGAGGCCTTACGGCGGCTGCAGGCTGTGTATCGTGGAAGTGGAAGGCCAGGCACGGCTTTTTGCCGCCTGTTCTTCCCCTGCCGAAGAAGGGATGGTCGTCACTACGGATACCCCCAAGCTCAGGAAGCTGCGGCAGACCGTCATAGAACTGCTGCTGGTCCACCACCCGCTGGACTGTCCGGAATGCGACAAGGCCGGAGAGTGCGACCTGCAGGACCTGGCCTATGAATACGGCAAACCGGAAACCCGCTTTCTCAGGCACAGGAAAGAAGCCCCGCCCGATGTGAGAGGGCCGCTGATCGAGCTGACTTCCAGACGGTGCATCCTCTGCGGCAAGTGCGTGCGTATATGCGCGGAACATCAGGGAAGAGCGGCTTTGGGCCTGATCGGCAGAGGGTTCCCCACCGTTGTCCAGCCCGCGTTTGGTGAAATACTTGAATGCGACTACTGCGGACAGTGTCTTGACGTGTGCCCCACTGGCGCGATCCTCAGCAAACCCTATAAATTTACGGCCCGTTCGTGGTTCCTGGAAGAAAAAGATACCACCTGTCCGTTCTGCGGGGTAGGCTGCACCCTTACGCTCGGTATCCGGGAAGGTAAAATCCTGAGATCAAGGGGAAAGGAAGGCAACGGCGTCAGTGACGGCAATCTGTGCGGAAGGGGGAGGTTCGGTATTGATTACATCTACAGCGAGAAACGCCTCAGGACACCTCTCATCAGGGAGGGAGATGAATTTGTCACGGCGACCTGGGAGGATGCCTTGACACATGTTGCCAAAAATATTAAAGCGGTAACACAGAAACATGGTGCCGGCGCCATAGGCGCCATCGGTTCTCCACGATGCACCAATGAAGATAATTACGCCCTCCAAAAATTCATGAGGACCATAATCGGGTCGAATAACATTGATTCATCTGCTTACTTTGGATATGCCAAGGTGCAGAAGGCGTGGGAACGGGCCTTTGGTGAAAGAAACCACCCCATCATCCTCCAGGCGCCACTCGGCAAAGAAGTTATCCTTATCCTTGAATCAGACCTGAGCGTCACCCACCCTGTATTCGGACTCAATATCCTGCAGGCCAAAAGAGAAGGTTCCCGGCTAATCGTTGCGGATTCAAGAGAAACAAAATTAACGCGCCACAGCTCGCTATGGCTCGGGCTCAAAGATGGTACAAGCATCGCTCTGCTAAACGGGATAATGAAGGTGATTATTGATAAGGAGCTCTTTAATAAAGAAACGGCCGCGAAGATTCCGGGGTTTGCAGCGCTTAAAGCATCTCTGGACAATTACCCCGCTGATAAAGTTTCAAAGATTACAGGTATCCCGGAGGAAGCTGTCACCGCCGCGGCAGAGGCAATCGGCAAAGCCAAAAGCAGTATGATTGCCCTCTCCGTTAGCGCCTCTGAAAACACCAAAGGCCTGGATACGGTACTCGCCGCCGCAAACCTGACCAATTTACTCGGAGAAGAGCGCACCACGCTCCAGATCCCTGCAGAGTATTCAAACACGTACGGCGTTTACCAGATGGGGGTAAGACCCGATGACAAGGGCATCGCAGAGATGCTTTATGATGAGAATAAAACGATCAATGCCATGTACATTATGGGCGAAGACCCTGCCACTACATTCCCCGACAGTTCAAATATACTCAATAAACTAAAAGCACTGGACTTTCTGGTGGTACAGGACATCTTTCTTACCGAAACAGCAAAGCTGGCGAATGTGATCCTGCCTGCCTCAAGCTGGGCTGAAAAAGACGGGACGTTCACAAACACCGAAGGTAAAATGCAGAATGTGTATAAAATAGTGAACCCTGCCGGCCAGGCAGTCCCGGACTGGATGATCCTGAAGAACCTTGCCCTCTCTATGGGAAGTGATTTAGGGATAAGAAATCTTTCATCNNTTCAAGCTGGTCATCAGGGACGTTCTGCAGCATTCAGGCAGCATGTCGACAAGCTCCAAGTCGCTCGACCTCGTTATCTCCGAAGCCCTGCTCGAAATAAATGAAGAGGATGCGAAAAAGCGGGGTATCTCAGATAACAGCCATATCAGATTGACGTCAAAACAGGGTTCCCTGTTCCTTAAAGCAAAAGTCTCTGAAGAAGTTCCGGAGGGCACGGTCTTTGTGCCGACACATTTCCCGTACGCAAAGATAAATATGCTGACGAACATATCGTCAAATGGCGAGGCGCCTATTATTCCGGTGAAGATTGAGGCGACCTGATGTTGGCATCGAGGTGATGTTCCCAAAAAACCTCCATTCAGCAATGGAGGTTTTTTTTAAGATCAGTGCTCCTTCCAATCTCCCCCTTGAGAAAGTGAAGGGAGCGCGTGTATTCGATTTTTCCTGCATACGTCTTAGATAATTAATAATTCCTAATTGTCAGTTATTCTGGTTGATTCCTTGTTATATTAATGTTTCGAATATATCGAGAATATTAATTCAGTCTGGATATTATTAATAATTCACCATTACCGATTTTTTGTATTTTTGCCCAGCACGATAATAATCATATGTTGCCAACTTAAACCTCTGCGGTATCAATGCAACATTTATACAGACACTATTTGCGTCAATGTGCAAATTTAGAATATTTATACATGCTATAAATATTTTGTAATTGATAAGTTTTAAAGGAAATGAGAAAATAATGGAACTTCCTAATCAAGGATGGCAAACATACATCCTGTAAATGCATGGATGAGAATATTTCTTTGCAAGACGTGTGATACTCAGGTGCTCTTAACAATTAACAGGAAGGAGAAATTATGAAGAAGCGTCAAAAGCTAATACTTATCATATATTCCTGTTTCGTGCTTTTTTTTGGTTTCTTATATGTTCCTTACACTTCGTATTATCCAGGTTGTGTTCAACGATTCGAAGGGCATCATCTAAGAGCTTCATTTACAAATTTCATCGGAATCCGCCACTGGGCAAAAGGGTCATCATTTGGTGCAACAATTGACTCAACAATGATCATAGCTGAGATCTTAGTATTAAGTGCTTTTACGTGTGCTGCTATTTTATTATTTAAGGATAAAGAGAAAACTACGTATAAGATAGACTCGCCTTTTTAGTTTTATTATTTTTATTGTACAGGCAACCTTAAAGGGGCCCGGAGAAGAGGGGACTATCAGGACATATGGTGACGAGACGCTTATTGGGCAATAAAGATCTATTCTGACTTACGAAGATCCTTAATTTTTCTTAATATCAACTCCGGCAGCAAATCCCTGTTATCCAGGGTAACCTCATGTATTTCCATATCGTTCCGCTGTTTTATCCCCGCGATAAAATCATCGCCGCCAAAGGTAATTGTGCCAACGACAATATTGGGCGAATCCAGGGCCCCTGTTGCAGCCTGTGTAAAGACTTCGGAAAAACATTCCATCTTGCCGATTTCGTCAAGTATAATTATGTTCCTGCCCATGGGTGCGATTGAAGGCACGGCTATTGTTTCAATATTTTCGATACTCACGCCGTACCGCCTGATATGAAAATCTGATTCAATGTCCTGATGAGCGAGGTAGCCCTTCCTGCCATCAAGTGTCTTCATTATAAAACCGGTCCTTCTCCCGGCCACCCTCTCCTCCTCTGTATAAAATCCATTGGCCGGATAATCCAGCGACTGGATCACTTTTTTGATTACCGTTGTCTTTCCTGATGAAGGTGCGCCGGTCAGAAAAATATTTTTCCTTACGCCGTCCATATAAATGATTTTAATCCATAATAAATTCCCTTGCAAAAAACTGTTGTCCTGGCAAGGGATTGTGTATGAGAATACATATCCGGATCAATGAAATGAATAATGCCCCGGCAGGAATAACATAGGCGGCTGCCGGAGGGGATATGATCATTAAGGTGCTGTACTNNACTGACATGGTCTTATCACGTAATATTTCAGTCGTGGTTTCCCCGGGCTCAGGTTGTTCCTGCTGAGCTTTCTTCCCAAGACCAATATCCTTTTCAAACCACTTGACCGTACCCTTTTCTGATTTTGAGGTCGTATCGCCTCGGGGAAGTCCGGAGGCAACGTCAGCGTTACTGTCACCCCGAGTCTCCCTTTCCTGAAGTGTCTTTTCTGCCTGATTTATCTGAGTCCGGCTTTCCGGAAGGGACACACCTCCTTCGTGAGCAACAGGTTTGCTTTTTTCTGTCTTTCCCCTATGGTTCGTATTCTTTTCTGCTTTCTCCTCTATTTTACGTGACGGGCCTGATGACTGCTCTGTCCTTAATTTCTTTTCAATCTCTGTCATCCACATTAAATGCCAGATAACGAATCCGGCCACACTCGCCGTAATTACAATTATCAAAATTGGTTTAATATATTTCATCTGTTATCCCTTTATATATTATGAACGTCAGCTGGCAATAACGATACGGGGCCAGTCCCGAACTATACTGACAAATCGATAGAGCGTTCGTTCAGATATCAGATTATATTGTAATGGCAAATGACAAACATGTTCAACAGATATTATTCGTGCAGGAGAAACACTGAAAATACTCTACCTTCCCTACGCTTGAGACCCTATGTCCGGCTGTGTCTGAATCAACCATGTTAGACTATAATATGATCCGAATTTCCAGACAGGATAAACGCCTGAACTGAGCAGAGGCATATATGATCTTGATTGTGCATGGAGGTGCGGGCAGTAAAAAACCTTCTGGCAGGAACCTGAGGACACTCTCAGTCGCATTATCTGCCGGATTCGATGTATTAAAAGGAGGCGGCTCAGCGCTTGATGCAGTCGAAGTGGCAATCGTTGTCATGGAAGACTCGGGACTTTTCAACGCCGGCCTCGGTGGGCATCTTCAGTTTGACGGCGTAAAGAGACTGGACGCCGCCGTGATGGAAGGGAAGCATCTGCGGGCCGGCTCTGTCATCGGTCTAGAAGGGAAAAAACATCCTGTCAGGGCCGCACGCCTCGTGATGGATACACCCCACGTTATGTTTACTGACAGGGGGGCGCGCATGGTCGCGTCCGTACTGGAACCACTGCCGGATATCAGCGGCAAAGAGATCAGAAAGCTTTCAGCGATCAAAAGAAGACATGTTGAGATACTTAAATTATATGAGGAACATTTCTCAACAGTCGGCGCCGTGGCACTTGACAGATACGGGGACCTGGCTGCCGGTGCCTCGACCGGGGGTGTGGCCGCCATGCTCCCCGGACGCGTCGGAGATACGCCTGTTATTGGCGCAGGGGTGTATGCCGACAACGCATCCGGCGCTGTTTCATGCACCGGAAACGGCGAGGCGATCCTGAGGCTGTCACTCGCAAAAGAGATCTGCATGAATCTTAAAACAAAGTCCCTGTCCCGGGCATCGCGCCATTCCCTGAAGAGGCTTCTCCGCATAGGAGGCAGGGCAGGTGTTATCGTCATCAACCGGCAGGGCCGGTTTTCGATCGCTCATTCCACTCCGTATATGGCATCCGGGTATATGAATGATAAAACATCCGAGGTCAGGCCATCATTTCACAGATGAGTACAGGAGAAGGGTGAGAATGAGAAAAATCTTGCTGCATAGACAATACAAACACATCTTATCGCCCGAAGGAGGCGTGTCTATAACTGCCCGTTTGGCAATCCCTGTCCTTCTGTTTATTCTGTTAAATGGCTGTATAACTCCATTGCCGCAATCGGGGGATACGCCGTCCGGCACCTATATAAAAAAACTGCCGATCACTGTCATGGGAGTGCGCCGGAGTTATCTTGTGCATGTCCCTCCTGATTATCAGACCGCCGGATCTCTCCCATTGGTCGTAGTTATCCACGGTGCCTTCAGCACTGCAGGGGAATTCGAACGTCAGAGCGGTTTCAGCGAACTTGCAGACAGAGAAAAATTTATTGTCGTGTACCCGAACGGCGCGTACGGAATACTGGGATTTCTTCAGCACTGGAATGCCGGACACTGCTGCGGCAAGGCTGCTGCCGAGAATATTAATGACACAGGCTTTCTTGATGCAGTAATCGCTGATGTTTCAGAACGTCTTACTATTGATACACACCGTGTATATATGGTGGGCTTTTCTAATGGAGGTATGATGGCATACCGTTATGCCGCAGAGAGATCGGAAGTAGTGGCGGCCATGGCTGCCGTAGCAGCATCTATAGGCGGAAGGGCCTCTGAAGTTGATCCGGTATGGGTAATCCCTCCGCCGGCACGTCCCGTGCCATTGATAGCGTTTCACGGAGAAGAGGACCGGAATGTCCCATACGACGGAGGGAGAAGTCCTGCGAAAGGGGGGACCCGCGAATATTTCTCTGTTGAGCAGTCGATTAATTTTTGGGTCCAGCATAATAAATGCTTGGAAGTTCCGCGCAGGGATGCTCTTTACAACGGATTGATATCAAGGCAAATCTGGGGGGACAAGGTTAGAGATGAGTGTGTTGTGTTATTTTCACTTGAAGAATGGGGCCATATATGGCCGGGCACATATTTTACCGACAGTCTTGAGGATGATAATCCCTTGAAAGGCTTTGAGGCAGCTGAAATAATATGGCAGTTTCTGAGGGGCCATCCCCGCGAATAAAAACGACATGAAATCATATCAACCGTGTGTTATTAGATTGCTTTTGAATTTAACACACGCGGGAATCAGGAGAACAATGGTAACATCAGCACGCGCGAACAGGTATCATATGTTACTATTGAATCAACCAGGAAACAGGATTAATCAGTGNNAAAGTTGATACCTACGAAAGCGCCCTCGTCCAGTGGCTGAATGAACTCGTCTTCATGTTTGACACATATGGTTTTGCCGGAAAAGTGTTTTGTATCAGCTTTCAGGGCGATGCATTCAGGGCCCGTGTTTCAGGAGGGCTTTTCGATCCTGAGAGAAACGGGCAAAAACTCCTCATAAAGGCCGCGACCTATCATAATCTCTCACTCAGAAAAATCGACGCTCATTGGGAGGCCACGGTTATATTTGATATATAAAGAGTCCCGGGCTGCTTTTCTTACCTTCCAAAATCACCTATAATGAGACTATAAATCAAAAGGGAACAGGAACTTTTCATCAAGAGGCAATTTTATGGCTGTTGAAGGCCTGAGGAGAATTGACAGCACAAGGGTTGAAGTCCCCAAGGGATACAAGGCAGGGATGCGTACCAACGGTATCATCTATGTTGATGAAACCCTGGAGAGGCAGCTGGAAGCGCATTCAATAGATCAGGTCGCCAATGTTGCAACCCTGCCCGGCATTGTGGGCTCGTCTCTTGCGATGCCCGATATACATACAGGGTATGGCTTTACCATAGGCGGGGTTGCTGCCTTTGATCTGAAGGAAGGGATTATTTCTCCGGGCGGCGTCGGATATGATATAAATTGCGGCGTCAGACTGTTGAGGAGCAACTTATATAAAGACGATATTGCTCCCAGAATTAAAGACCTCGTGAATGCCTTTTATAAGGACATTCCGACAGGGGTGGGATCCAAAGGGAAGCTGCGCCTTAATTCAAAGGAGCACAGAAAGGTCCTTCTCAAAGGCGCGCGCTGGGTCGTTGAGCAGGGGTTTGGAGACAAAGAAGACCTCGCGCATACCGAATCTGAGGGATGCATCGAGGGCGCCGACCCTGATCTCATCAGTGACAAGGCATATCAGAGGGGAAGCGCTCAGCTTGGTACCCTGGGTTCGGGGAATCATTTTGCGGAGATACAGTACATCGATGAAATATATGACGAGGAAGCCGCGGGCAGTCTCGGCCTGTTCATGGGCCAGATTACCGTAATGATCCATACAGGCTCACGGGGCTTTGGACATCAGGTCTGTACGGACTTTCTCGAGGTGATGCAGAAGGCCGCTCATAAATACCGCATTGAACTCCCTGACAGGGAACTTGCATGCGCGCCCTTTGACAGCCCGGAGGCAAGAGATTATATGGCTGCCATGAGGGCTGCCGCAAATTACGCGTGGGCCAACAGACAGTTCATTATGCACTGGGTAAAGGAGTCTTTTATCAACGTCCTCAGCACCGGACCCAGGGATATAGGGCTGAGCCTTATCTACGATGTCGCGCATAATATTGCAAAGGTTGAGGAACACCTTGTCGATGGCATAATGAGAAAGCTTGTCGTCCACCGCAAGGGCGCAACGAGGGCCTTTGCCCCGGGGCATGCAGAGCTGCCGGGGGTATATCAACATATAGGCCAACCTGTTATAATACCGGGTGATATGGGAAGGGCTTCATATGTGCTTGTGGGCACGGACAAAGGGATGAGGGAGTCCTTCGGCTCCACCTGCCACGGCGCCGGCAGGGCGATGTCAAGGAACCAGGCGATGAGAGTAGCCAAAGGACGCGCAATATGGAGAGAAATGGAAGACAGGGGAATCATAGTGAGGGCCACCGGAAGAAGCACGCTGGCCGAGGAGATGCCGGAGGCCTATAAAGATGTATCAAATGTAGTTGATGTCGTCCATAATGCAGGACTTTCGAAAAAAGTCGCAAGGCTCAGACCATTGGGAGTGATAAAGGGATAATGTGAAAACCGGAAAACTTAAAATAGGAAGAATCCCTTATGCCAATTTATTCCCCATATTCCACTATCTTGATACTCATTGCAATAATTCAGAATACACGTTCATTAAAGGTGTACCTTCAAAGCTCAACAGGATGCTGAGGGCCGGGAAACTGGACATCAGCCCCTCTTCTTCCATAGAATTCCTGAAAAATAAAAACAGGTACCGTATACTCCCCTGGCATTCCATAAGCTCTACCGGTCAGATCAAAAGCATCTTATTATTTTCGCGTATACCGCTTAATGAACTGGGAGGAAAGACCATAGCTGTTTCTTCAGAATCCGATACGTCCGCCGCCATGCTGAAGATTATACTCAAGGAGTTCTGTTCATTAGAGTGCAAATTTAAAAAGACGGACCTGCGCAGCGTTACAAATATCCTGTCATCTGCCTCGGCAGTCCTTCATATAGGCGATACCGCAATGCATGAAGCAAAAAAAATTGAGTCAAGAGTCAGGAGCCAGGGCGGAATCGACTCGTGCCGGGAGTCAGGGCGTAAGAAAGAAAAATATATATCCCGCCTTGCTACTAAGAACGCTAAACTCATGCCTCATACATCTGAACTATATATTTATGACCTCGGAGAGTTGTGGTATAAATACACGGGACTGCCTTTTGTCTACGCCCTCTGGGTCGTGAGGAAAAAAGCCCTTGATGAAAAAACCGATCTTATCAAAAGACTGTCTTCTGATTTAATCAATGCAAAGAAATATGCGGAAAAGAAACTGTCCCTTATTGCCAGAGCAGCGCCGCAGAGAAAATGGATCAGTGAAAAGGACCTCGTCAACTACTGGAACATCATCTCATATGACTTCACTGACAAACATTTGGAAGGATTAAGATTGTTCGAAAAGTACGCGCTCAAGAAATAAAGTAAGGTCCCGCCCGAATTAATATACTGATGCTGCAACGGCCTTATGCATTATTCTGCCATTGTACGTATTCAAGGCACTCTTTAAAGAGGTGTCCCCTGCCGCCGCCTTTTCAATCCCCATCCCGGCAAGCATTTTTATATATTCAATCGTTCTGTTCGTTAGCGCCAATGTGGAAGTCCTGGGGTATGCGCCCGGCATGTTGGTTACACAATAGTGGATAACGCCATCTACTGTATATATGGGATGACTATGTGTCGTGGGTCTCGTTGTCTCCGCGCAGCCTCCCTGGTCTACGGAAACATCGACGAGCACGGAACCGTTCTTCATCTTTGATATAAGCCCCCGTGAAATTAATTTAGGGGTCCTGGCCCCTGTGACGTATACGGCCCCGATAATAACATCTGCATTGACTGCTTCAGCCTCTATATTTTCAATCGTTGTGATGACGGTTTTAACCTTGCCTCCGTACATTTTGTCTATACGGTCAAGTTTATCTTTGCCCCTGTTTATGACAGTAACATCAGCGCCCATCCCTACCGCCACCTGTAACGCGCCCATCCCTACGGTACCGGCCCCCAGGATAAGAAATCTTGCCGGCAGCACTCCGTCCGCTCCTGTTGCAAGAATACCTGAACCGCCGTGTATCCTCTGCAGAAAATATGCGGCGATGACCGGCGCCATCTTGCCGGCAATCTCGCTCATTGGCATGAGAAGGGGCTCTGCGCCGTTTACTTCAAGCGTTTCATAGGCAAATGCGGTGATGTTTTTCTCCAGCAGCATCTTCACAAGGTCTGGAGCTGAGGCAAGGTGGAGAAATGTAAAAACCGCCTGCCCTGGCCGGAACATCTCATATTCCAGGGGAAGCGGCTCTTTTACCTTGACTATCAATTCAGCGTCTCTGAACAAGCTGCCCTTGTCGGTTATCACGGCTCCGGCGCCCTGATAATCCTCATCCGAAAATCCACTCCCGATTCCTGCTGACACCTCTGCAAGGACCCGGTGCCCCTCTTTAACAAGCTCCCTGACACCGGACGGCGTTATGCCCACCCTGTATTCATGTTCCTTGATCTCTCTTGGTATGCCGATTATCAATGGAATAATTGCCCCGATTTTTTTAAGCTGATTAAAAATCCGGGAATACCTTTACCTCGAGGGGCTTGCCGTTTTCAAGCTTTTGTGATGCGGTCAGGATGCCTCCCTCAACATACTCAATCATGAATTTTCCAAAACCCCGCCGCGCTACACTCATGGCATCAGACGGACATCCGGCCTCACAACCGGCAACCCCCCTGATCATTCTGGGTATCAGTTGGTCTATTTCATAAGGTGCGAGATCAACTCCAAACTTTTTCCCAAAGCTGGCGATGTCTCCCATGACTCCGTTCACATTAAATCTGTGAGGGTTCTCAATGTAAATAGTCAGGGACTCACCGTTAATGCTTATATCAATATCCATTCACTACCCCCGTGATTTGATATTTATTCAAATACAAAACTTCCCTATAATAACAAATTTGATAATCAGATTCCTTACTCCTGTCAGGTCATGTTAAAAACAAACCATGCGTAAAGGGGAAGAGAAGGCTTTAGACTACATATTGCCTGCCGGGGCATTCCTTAATGATGAACACGAACTACCTGGACACAGGCCCTCAAGAGATATCTCGTATTCCCGTTCGTTAGCGTTNNAAAGCCTTCGTCATCATCGGCTCCAGGAAGATCATTTGCCCGTCGTAGAAGCCATAGATAAAGGTCTTCGCAAATGGCAGTTTATTGAATTCCGGGGCTTTGGGATAAATCGCGTGGGCGCCCATCCGTGGCACCTCGGTTCCCTCCGGCAGGATATATCCTTCTGGCATTAATTCCGGATCAGGCGCCCTATGAGCCCTTGCGAGGTCCTCCCCCTTTGCCGTGATCTTTTCCCGCTGTTCCACGCTGATCAGGTAAAAATGAAAATCAAAGTGGGGCTTGTCATAGACGCCCGGAGGAATATGCCCATGTGGATTCCAGTCAATCCCGATGTGGTTATATCCGGAGATGGCGGCTTCCTTTGGCAGGGACAGAACGTATTCCCAGCCGTCCGCGTCACCAGGCGGTTCTGCCGGCAAACCAGCCAGAGCGCTTTCAGACAATTTTATACCAATGGCTGTAGGTCTCCCGTCATTATCTATTTTTATATATGCATGAGCGTGCCCTCCTCCTATGTCACTGGAGGGTCCATCATATATCCCGGCCCTTGGACCCGGTTTCGTGAACTCTGCACATCCCAGGATTAAGGTCATCACGATAATAGGTAGCCCTGCCTCTATCAATCTCTTAGCAACCATTTTGCATTTGCACATTTCGTTTCTCCTTGTTTCAGTAAGTATTGTCAGTTTTTCNNTAATGAATATATATCCTACTTTATACTGATAGTCAAGAATTTCTGTGAATTTTTATCCTGGCTGACCGGGTGTGACGCATTTTGTAATGATATTCATTGACACGTGGCTCCTAATAGTGATTAAAGGATAAAACAAAAAGAATCGCTCATAAGCAAACTTTCAATCGATAATCTGGAATTTTTTACTCTCAAAAACAGCAGACTGTACCGACAAAGTGATAGACTGGCAATAGTCAGAAACTGACGCTTACGGATTGAATTTGATTCTAACGCAAGCTTGAGGGGCGCGTGTGGAGCGGCAGCGTAACACGCGTCCCTCTCAAAGCTGTTGTTAGGGCATTTGNNGTTGCCGTGCTTGTAGAGGGCGCCATCCTCGAAGATGAAATCGAACTGGTAGGCGCCCTTGACCGGCTTCTCGGCAAACAGACCGAGCGCCTGTTTTTCCTTGGCGCCGCCTTTGAAGGATTTAGGATCACCGCTCGACCGGATCAGATCGAGGATTGGCTTGGTGACGACCTGTGTATCGGACACCACCTGCCAGCTCGGCGTCCACAGAACAGCGTACCGGGCCATGTCCGGCAACGTGGTGGAGATCATGCCAAAGTT
>DKBK01000054.1 GCA_002451135.1 Nitrospiraceae bacterium UBA6902 | reverse complement strand
GCGTTAAAATGCCCGGGCCGCGATGCGCCGCACAGGACCTTTTCGACGCCTCCCATATCGATTGAAACGGAAAAGCCCTCCGGATACATTTCCTCGGTCTCGGGCATGAATACCACATCGACCTGCAATTCAGAAAGTTTTGACAGATCAGATTCAATGTCCCTCGGGTATTTTTCAAAATCTTCATTCGGCCCAAATTGTGTCGGGTTGATAAAGATGCTGACGACGGTCCTGTCGTTCTCCTCTTTTGAACGGCGAACAAGACTGATATGGCCTTCATGGAGCGCACCCATGGTAGGCACAAACCCTATGGATTTGCACTCGCCTCTAAACCACTTGCCGATGCCCTGCATGTCTTGTACGGTTTTAACCAGTTGCATGTGAGTATGAAATATTAAACATTAATGACACAAAATAGAAAGCCGGGGGAACGTCTCAATATTATAATAAAACCTTTTTTTAATCCTGCATTTTTTTTATTTCCCTCATCAGTACGCTGAAAAGATCCCCCTCTTTTAACGTCCTGACCACCCTGCCGTGTTTAAAAAGGATACCCATCCCCTTGCCTCCGGCTATCCCGATATCAGCTTCCCGGGCCTCTCCGGGGCCGTTGACGACACATCCCATAACCGCGACCTTCAGCGGTTTTTTTATACGGGCCAGGCCTGCTTCTACCTTTCCCGCAATCCCCCTGATATCAATCTGGCAGCGCCCGCACGTGGGACAGGAAATGAGCTCGGGCCCTGCCTGCCTCAGGTGCAGGCATTTGAGGATTTCATATGCGACTTTCACTTCCTCCACAGGGTCCGCAGTCAATGAGACCCGCATCGTATCCCCGATGCCTTCAGATAAAAGGATGCCAAGACCGACTGAGCTCTTGACGGTCCCTGAAAACGCAGGGCCAGCCTCTGAAATACCGATGTGCAGCGGATATCTGAATTTTTTTGCAAAGAGACGGTAGGCCTCGACAGTTTTCATTACGTCTGATGCCTTGAGAGATACTTTAATGGCGGTGAACTTCAGGTCTTCGAGGATCTTTATGTGTCTGCCGGCACTCTCAACGAGAGCCTTCGCATCAGGATGCCCGTACTTTGCCAGGAGGTCTTTTTCAAGAGAACCGGCATTCACCCCGATCCTTATGGGAACATTCCTGTCCCTGGCAGCACTGACAACTTCTTTCACCTTTACTTTACTCCCGATATTGCCGGGATTGATCCTCAACCCGTCCGCCCCGCACGCAAGTGCCTCCAGGGCCAGCCTGTGGTCAAAATGGATGTCAGCAATAAGCGGTATCCTGGTCCTTTTCTTTATGGCCTTTATCGCCCGGGCCGCTTCACTATTCAAGACCGCCACCCTTACTATCTCGCAGCCGGCAGTCTCGAGTCTTTTGATCTGGGACACGGTTAACCCTGTATCACGCGTGTCCGTTTTGGTCATTGACTGGACAGTAACCGGCGCTCCCCCGCCAATTCTGATGCCTCCAAGGGTTATCTGTTTAGTCGTATTCTTTTTCGCCATTTACTTCTTTCGTATTGCCGTTACGCTGATACAGGGCAACGGCCTTTACGTGCTCCTTGCCCGTGTAAGAAAAATAATGCCTGCCGTTATTCATGGATACAAAAAACAGATATCCGGCCTTGTCCGGATTAAGTGCGGCCTGAATTGATTTAATGCCGGGAGAAGCGATAGGTCCGGGCGGCAAACCGTTTATCACATATGTATTGTACGGAGTAACCCTCATCAGGTCACTGTACAGGATGCGCCCCCACCTGTACCTTACTCCATAAAGGACGGTGGGGTCGGCCTGCAGTCTCATGTTTTTTTTCAGGCGATTATGATACACCGCGGAGATTAACGGCCTCTCGGAATCATATACCGCCTCTTTCTCAATAATTGAAGCAAGTGTCAGGACTTCGTTTTCAGTCATCCCAATCTGATTCGCCCTTTTCATCAAAGGTTCATTAAATTTCTCTCTCATTCTCTGTACCATGATAGCAAAGATATATTTTGGGTCAGTGCCCTTCGCAAAGTTATATGAATCAGGGAATATATATCCCTCAATGCTCGGCGCCGTAATATTAAGGGAGGCAAGAAAGCTGCTGTCCTTTGTGAGCTGCCATGAATCGTCATTAACAAGCCCAAACTCTTTGAGCTTCAACCGTATGTCATCAAGATTGGAACCCTCCGGGATGGTAATCGTGAATTCCACAATCATTCCTTTTCTCAGGCGGTCAAATATTTCCAGGGGCGTCATGACAGTATTGAGGTTATAATACCCCGCCTTCATAGTCCTGTCAGTCCGGGCCAGCCTCCCTATCAGGTGGAACACGGGTTTATTTTTTATAAAGCCCTCATTGGCTAATATATCGATCCCTCTTGAATAACTTGCCCCCTGAGGGATCTCAACCTCTTTCCATTTATTCTCGCTGGATACAGGCATTATCAGATAAATAACGATATACACTGTCACGAAAAAGATAAGGCTGACAATTATGGCGATGATTTCTTTAAAGCGCCAGGTACGGTTCATAGTATTATTCTGTCAGAGCAATTCTGCGGGATAGCTGCTGAGGCGATTCTCTCACGAAGGCTATTTCGTTTCACCGGGGACACATCCAAATTAATTCGCACTACCCTCATCCCGTTAGCATGCCAAAATATACGGATAAAATCAAACCATTCCATGACCGCAATATTTATTTTGTTTTTTTTAAAAGGAGTTAACGAAGAAGGAGTACAGGGTAAAATTTGACACGTAACGGGTATTGACTTCTCATGCTACCCGTTACGTGTCACTTGTTCCTCATACCTGCACAAGGATTATTTGAGGGTCTTGATAAATTCATCAACCGTGATTGCCGGAAGGGTCATAAGCTGAACCGTGCCCCTTGATCCAAGCTCAACAGACATCTTCATTACCGCCTCATTGCTGGGCGCATCGAGCAGCGTGACAAAATCATATGACCCGAGTACCGCATATTGCCCCAGAACCTTAATGCCCATTGCCTCGATTTCCTTGTTTACCTCTTTAATCCTTCCGGGCTTTTGTTTGAGGGTCTTGCGCCCTTCATCGGTAAGCGTGCTTAATGCGATATAGACAGCCATACTTTCTCCTTTCTGATTATAAGACCTTTTAGTATCTATATATTATGAATTTGACGAACTGTCAAGCGGTGACCTCAAAAAAACAATATTCGAGAAATTGTTATCCACAATTGTATCAGGTAAAAATGACAGGAGCCGGGATACCCTCCTCCTGACACCTATTTTTCCAGCAGCTGCCACTCCGCATACCCGTCTTTTTTTTCATCAAGCTTTGTGCCGCTTAATACAATTTTAGACAGTACGGGGTGTGTCTTAATTGAAACATAGGCCCTGACAAGGTTTGCGATTGTGGCCTCCTGAAAGGTCATCTCCGTTCCGTCCTGAAGCACGAGGGTAGTCCTGATATGTTTGTGGCCTTCCGGGATTTCAGCGATTAATGCCTTTATGTCTTCGTTCTTGATATTCATGGTGTCTCCTGAAACTTGCACGGGCGAGGCAGCGCCTCGCCCGTGCACTATCATCCATTGAATAAAAGTCTCTCTTACTGCACTGCAACCTTCACCTTGTCAACACCGGTATTGCCTGTCTGAGGATCATACGCATAGATGATAATTTCATACTGGCCTTCTTTCTTCACAACGGCCTCTCCCTGGAAGGCGCTTGGCCCCATATAATTCATTGCAACAGAATCTATGATCGTGCCTTCGTGTTTTACAAGGGCCTTAATTTCATACTTGTCTGAGTCCCATAACCCACCCGGGGTTA
Organism: Nitrospiraceae bacterium UBA6902; assembly: GCA_002451135.1. Taxonomy (GTDB): domain Bacteria; phylum Nitrospirota; class Thermodesulfovibrionia; order UBA6902; family UBA6902; genus UBA6902. The sequence goes on along the minus strand of DKBK01000054.1, from coordinate 9,802 downwards.
ATTGGCAGCCTCATATCATAACTATGTGTGCGTTTAACGGAATTGCCGCCTTGTTATCGCTCATTTTAACTGCCTCAGGGGCCCTTGCATCAACAGCGAAACCGGGCACTTCGATAATGACCCCTTCACCGACAATGTCCCTGCCGGGAATCAGCCATATCTGGGTTGAACTTTTTACCATGTGTGTTTTATCGCTGTAAGGGGCCTCAACATCGATAGTCACTAACCTTGGTTCGGCAATATCGATGGATGTCTCAAACATAGCGGAACCGTCCGTGATTTTTCCGAACCTCGTTTTCGGCTGATTCATTATTGTCTCCGTGTCTCCCGTACCTCCGGATGTTAATCCCTCGGCGAGCACCTTGCCTGTTTCGCTGTCCCTGACAACGACAACCGCGCCCCCCATTTTCGACCCTACAAATTTCGCATCCTTGGATTTTGCCCTGACAACCAGCTTTGTCTGGACCGCTTCGGAAATACCAAAGGACAGGACGCCTGCCAGAAGTATGCCGAAAAAGAGTAATCTTCTCATCTCTTCCCCCCTTTATTAATTTTATTTGACACCATACGGTCTGTTTGCCTGTTCATGTATCAGAGAGTTTATCAGGATTCATCTCCTGATTCAATTAATTTCTTGAAGAATAATGAGAGATTAATATATTATTTAAAAATCTTATTATGCGTAACGCACGGGTTATCTGTCCTCACTGTCCACGAAAACCGGAGTTCATCGCCTCAGCTCCGGCATTCACCTATTCTTTAGACCACACCGCAAAACCATCTCAGGGGAAGGGGAAACTGCATGTATAACGTCGTAAGCTTTGCGGGAATATTTATATTGATGGCTGTTGCATGGCTCTTCTCTGCTCACAGGAAAGTCATAAACTGGCGCGTCATCATATGGGGAACGGTCATACAAATGGTGTTCGCGCTCTTTATCTTCGTCGTGCCTGCAGGAGCTGATTTCTTCATGTATATCAACACTGCACTGGTAAAGATCATTGACGTTGCGGGTGCAGGTTCCAAATTCATTTTCGGCAGGCTCGCCCTTCCTCCGGGGACAACGGATGAATGGGGGCAGGAGTCTCTGGGGTTTATCTTTGCGGTCCAGGTGCTTCCGCAGATAATATTCTTTGCCGCCCTTATGGCAGTCATGTATTACATCGGGGTGATGACGTGGCTCGTGCGTATCTTCGCAAAGATATTCACAAAGCTGCTGCGGGTAAGTGGAGCGGAATCATTGTGCACATCAAGCAATATCTTTGTGGGCATTGAGTCCGCGACGACAATCCGTCCTTACCTCGAAAAAATGACCCTCTCAGAACTATGCACGATTTTGACTGCCGGCATGGCTACGATCGCGTCAACGGTGCTGGCTATCTATATTTTAATACTTCAGAAACAGTTCCCGACCATAGCAGGGCATCTGGTATCAGCATCTTTTCTGTCAGCCCCGGCAGCCATCATTATGTCGAAGCTTCTGTATCCTGAAACAGGCACGCCCGAAACTCTTGGGATCGACGTTGAACCTTATTACGAAAAGGAGTCCTCCCTGATCGAATCGGTAATAAACGGCGCCAATGCCGGACTGAAGCTGGCAGTAGGCGTCGTCGCCCTGCTCGTTGCCTTTCTCGGGCTTGTTGCCCTGGGGGATTTTATCTTTAGCGGGGCGGGAATGAAACTGAACGGTCTCCTGGGCCTTAACGTGGACTGGTCGCTCAAGGGACTTTTAGGTTATGTCTTTTATCCTTTTACCATTATCATAGGCGTGCCTCCTTCCGATGCCTTCGAGATCTCAAAGATAATAGGGGAGAGAACGATTGTGACAGAGACCAAGTCATATATGGACCTTGCCGTGCTCATGGATGCAGGAGGACTGAAGGACCCCCGATCCGCGTTTCTGGCCACGTACGCCCTTTGCGGTTTTGCCCATGTCGCTTCGCTTGCCATATTCGTGGGCGGGACAGCCGCGCTTGTGCCTAAACGAACCGCAGACCTGTCCGCTGTAGGGCCCCGGGCATTATTAGCGGCGACACTTGCATGTCTTATGACCGCTGCGGTTGCCGGGACTTTTTATGGCGGAGGGTCCATCTTGCTGGGGCAGTAGCATGCCTGGGCCGACCACATACGATGTCATCATAGCCGGCGCAGGTCCTGCCGGTTCTACCGCCGGATACCTTTTGAGCAAAGCCGGGCTCAGGGTATTACTCATTGATAAAAGCACGTTCCCCAGAAAAAAGTTATGCGCCGGTTTAATCACGTATAAGACCGTGAGACTCTTGGAACGGGTCTTCGGTGAAACCGTTGATTCCCTCAAAGAGCAGGACATTATAAATTACGAATCCTGCCATTATGAAGTCTATTGTAAGGATACACTTATCACGCAAAGGGATATCCCCGTGCCCTTCAGATTTATAGACAGGGATACGTATGATTACTTCCTTTTGGGAAAGGCACGGCAGGCAGGGGCCGCATTTCTGGAAGGTGACGGTATCGGCCTGAGGTCCCTTGACATTTTAAAGAGCTCGGTGACAACCCTGTCAGGGAAGACGTACTCGGCCGGTATCATCATAGGCGCCGACGGTGTCAACAGCCGCGTCAGGAGGAGTTTCCTTGTAGATTTATTCGGCCGGGATGACTGGAGCGGCAATCTCGCAGCAGCACATGAAATCTTTCTCGAACGGAGGGGCGCAAAAAAACAGATTTGGCACCCTGCCCTTTACTTTGATTATATTGATGACGGGTATGCATGGATATTTCCCAACAGGGACAGATTGAAGATAGGCATATGCGCGCTGAATAACAAAAACAGAAAAGATCTGCTCACGGCCTTCCGGCACTTTCTGGCAGACATGGATATGGCGGAACCACAAGAGGGGAAAATATTCAGTTATGTAGTACCTTACGGCAGCTTCCTCCCAAATCCGGTTTTCAGAAATGTAATGCTCGTGGGTGACGCCGCAGGTTTTGCAGACCCCTTGCTCGGAGAAGGCATTTTTTACGCCCAGAGAAGCGCTGAGCTGGCATCGCAGGCGATACTGGAGGTCATCAAAGGCGGCAGCGGCCTTTTAACATCCCGTCAGGCCCTGGCAGATGCATATATAAAATTGCTGCGGCTCCACATATTCACGGAGTTTGAATATGCGGGCAGGATACGGGACGCAATCTTTACTTCCCTTCGCAGGTTCCGTTATCTCCCTTTAAAAATAATACTGGGCCTTCTGGGAGATAAACCCGCGGAAACCGTACACGGGATCAGGTCATATAAGTGGATGAGGAAACTGTAACGAAATAAAAAGGAGGGGTACGGAATTCCGTGCCCCTCCTTACGTCCTTATATATTTTGCACTATTCCTTCATCTTCTTCCTTCTTACTTCATCCTTTATCCGCCTGATGTGTCCCCTGCCCAGCCCTTTGACTTCACAGCCGAGTTCAAAGTACCTGCGGATCTTTTCATCATCAAGTATGCCGAAACAGTCTATGATCGCGCACGTCTTGCCGACCATATTCGCAACCTTGTCCGGATCAAGGTCCATGTACTGCTTGTGACGGACCGCAAAGATAACGGCATCAGCGCCTTTAAAAGCCTTTTTTAGGTCAGCTTCAACTTTCATGTGTGACAGCTTTTCCTGATTCCGGAAAAACCTTTTCAGGCTGTGTCCGGGGCTCGGATACGTGTCCTGCTGTTCGAACTCCCACCAGTGCGTCAGGTAGGGATCATGCACCCGTAATTCAGCGCCCATTTCCGTGAGTTTTCTGACTATCACTTCAGAACCGCTGTAGCGTGTATCACCTACGTCTTCCCTGTATGAAGCGCCAAGGAGGAGTATTTCCGCTGCTGCAATGGGTCTGCTCATGTTCCTCAGGGCGTCCCTGGTCAGCTGGCCGACATGCAGTGAACGCGTATCATTAATATTAATGGCAAGCGGGGTGATCTTGAAGATGTCATCTTCAAACCCGTGGATATGCTTATAGGCCCATACGCCCAACCCGCCGTCTTTCGGCAGACAGTATCCGCCTATCCCGGGACCGGGGAACATAATGTTGCTGTGGGTAGGGCGCACCTTAATCGCCTTGATGACCTTCATCAGGTCAACGCCATTCCTTTCCGCAAAGATACTCCATTCATCAAGAAATGCCAGAATCGTGGCGCGGTAACTGTTTTCCACGATCTTCGCNNTCCTTCCCGGGCATTACCCTTTCAAAACTGTGAGCGAGAAGCGGGTCTGATTTGATCCCCCGCTTCTCAAAGATCTTTTTCATGATAGGATACGCGATCTGTTCCGTAGTGCCAGGAGCAACAGTAGTTTCTATGAGGATAAGGGCGTTTGGAGAAATGTATTCAGCCATGATCGCAAGAGACTGTTCAAGGGGGGAGATCTCCGCATGACCGTCATGGACGTTGCCGAGCCTGTTCTTATGATAATCGCACTGAATGTCTACCACCACAACATCGGCAAGCGACAGGACATCATAGGTAAATGTCGCGGTGAGATTCTTTTTCTCCCGTACGCACCGTTCTATCATCGGGGCGAGTTCCTTGTCTTCAGAGACGACAGGAGAAATCCCTCTGTTAAGTATGGGAATTTTCCAGTAACTCCTTGCGCTGGGCCTCTGCATACCGATAACAAATTTATTCGGGCTGCCCTTTTTGTCCACCGCGTCCGCGACCACTGCTGCCATGGCAGCCCCCACAAATCCTACTCCCATGACAACCACGATCTCGCGGTCCATTTTCTTCTGTCTTGCTATTTCTTTTTTCAGCCGGTCAAATTCTTTTTTGTAATCTTCTTTTGAGGGTAATGCAAACTTTTCCCCATCGGGGCTGATTGAGTATACAATGCTCATGAAAAATCTCCTTTTATATTTTATACCCGCTTAATAATTAGTAAGTATAACGGTTGAGCGCTTTATTTTCTTAAATGCGGAATTGTGAAGTTATCCTTCATCCGTGACGCGATAGCCGGCATGCCGAATCGCGCGGGCAATGGCATCCGCATTTGTCTTTGCGCTGTCATACACCACCCTGGCCGACCCGATAACAACATTTGAAGAACTCACGCCCTCAATGCCGTCCACTTCCTTCTTTACGTTCATGACGCAATGCTGACAACTCATGCCTTCAATTTTCAATGTAATCTCTGCCATCATAAGCCTCCGTGAATATTTGGTATGTGTAATATATCATTCTTAGCGGCCATATCGCCAGAAGCACATGATTCCTTGTCCGCGCTCCGGGCCCCCAATATCTTCATACCTCCCTTTTGTAACCTGCACTGTTTATGTTATATTTCTAGTCAATGGACAAGAAACTTATCGACGAATCAAAGAAGTATTTGATGAATACCTACAACCGTTTCCCTGTCATACTCAGGAAAGGCAGGGGGATGAAAGTATGGAGTTCAGACGGCAAGGAGTATCTCGATTTTGTCGGGGGAATCGCGGTAAACTGCCTCGGGCACTGTCACCCGAGAGTCGTCATTGCCCTTCAAAAACAGGCCCAGCGTCTGCTGCATGTTTCAAACCTGTACCACATTGAGCAGCAAATCAGGCTTGCCAGGCTCCTGATAGAACACTCTTTTGCAGACAAGGCCTTTTTCTGTAATTCAGGGGCAGAGGCAATTGAAGGGGCAATCAAGCTTGCGCGAAAACATGCGAAGGACCACTTTCCGCACAGTAAATATGAGATTATTACCGCGCACGGCTCTTTTCACGGCAGGACTTTCGGGGCCCTGAGCGCCACGGGCCAGGAAAAGTTTAAAGCAGGATTTGAGCCTCTGGTTCCCGGGTTCAAACATGTACCGTTCAATGATATTGAAGCCCTGCGGAAGACTGTGACAGACCACACCTGTGCCGTGCTGCTCGAACCAATCCAGGGGGAGGGAGGCATACGCATGCCGGCGCCGGATTATTTAAAACAGGTCCGTGAGATATGCGATGAGTATAAGCTCCTTCTTATCCTTGATGAGATCCAGACCGGTATGGGAAGAACGGGAAAGCTTTTCGCATACGAACATTTCAATGTTAAACCTGATATAATCACCCTTGCCAAAGGTCTCGGAGGGGGAGTCGCCATCGGTGCAGTACTTGCGTCAGATGCGGTGGCCTATTCCTTTCAGCCGGGCACTCATGCGTCAACCTTTGGAGGAAATCCGCTCGCGTGCGCCGCTGCCCAGGCAACAATTGAGACACTGCTTGAGGACGGATTTATACTCGACAGCTGCAGGCTGATGGGAAAGTATTTCATGAATAAACTCGAAAAACTGAAGCAGGACTTCCCTTCAATCATTATTGATGTCAGAGGGCTGGGTTTATTGATCGGGCTCGAATTAACACAGGCCGGCGCTCCGGTAGTCGAGGCTTGCGCAAAACGGGGGATCCTTATAAACTGTACAAGCGGCAATGTGCTGCGGTTCACTCCGCCCCTGATCGTTGTTGAAAAGGAAATCGATCATCTTGTAGATGTCCTTGAAGACATCTTTGAAAGGGAGCCGCAGTGATAAAACCAGGAACAAGAGAGCCCCTTGCATGAAAAAGGATTTTCTCACATTATCAGATCTATCATCGGAAGAAGTAACGGCCCTTCTTGATAGAGCCGCAGCATTAAAAGCGGGCAGGGACATTTCAGCCTGTCCTCTCATAGGAAAGAGCATCGGCCTCCTGTTTGACAAGACATCAACGAGGACACGTATTTCTTTCCAGACCGGGATTTATCAGCTCGGGGCACAGGCCATATACATCAATACGAAAGACATGCAGCTCGGCAGGGGGGAAACGATTGAAGATACTGCCAGGGTGCTGGCAAGATATCTGCATGGTATCGTTATAAGGACGTACGCACACAGCACCATTGAAAAACTCGCCCAAAACGCGGCCATCCCCGTAATTAACGGCCTCACGGACCTGCATCATCCATGTCAGGCCCTTGCAGACATGTTAACGGTAAAGGAGAAAAAGGGCCGGCTCAAAGATATACGGATGGCTTATATCGGCGACGGCAACAATGTTGCCAACTCATTAATAGAGGCGGCTCTGTTGACCGGGATGGAATTGATTGTCGCCTGCCCCCACGGGTATGAACCCGACAGGAAAATCCATGAGAAGGCCCTGTCGGGAGGCGCGAAGGTGAAAGTCATCACCAGTCCGGAGGACGCGGTAAAGGAAGCTGACGTGCTTTACACAGACACGTGGATAAGCATGGGACAGGAGCGAGAGGTTGAGAGAAGGAAAAAGACATTCAAAGGATACCAGATAAATACAGATCTGCTGTCTCTTGCAAAACCGGATGCGATCGTAATGCACTGCCTGCCCGCGCACAGGGGGGAAGAGATCACCGACGACGTCATAGACTCTCCCCAGAGTGTGGTAATTGACCAGGCCGAAAACAGGCTCCATACCCAGAAGGCATTGCTTGAGATGCTGATTAAGTAATAAGGGCCCCAGCCCTTTCCTACATTCCAGGAGGTTGAAATCAACATGAACATGCAGACATTAATTAAACCGCTTATACAGAAAAACGCCTCGAAGATCGTTTATATCGTCCTCGACGGCCTCGGGGGACTGCCGGTCAACGGCAGGACCGAACTTGAGGCGGCACGGACACCACACCTCGATGCCCTCGCCGCAGAGTCCGCCTGTGGACTGCACACACCGGTCGCCACGGGAATAACCCCCGGAAGCGGACCCGGGCATCTCGGTATATTCGGCTATGACCCTATAGAGTATCAGATAGGCAGGGGGGTGCTCGAGGCCCTCGGCCTCGGCCTTGAGGTCAGAAGAACTGACGTTGCAGTCAGATGCAACTACGCGACCGTAAAGAACGGCGTCATCACCGACAGAAGGGCCGGAAGGATACCGACAGACCTGGGCAGGAAGTTGACAGAGAGGCTGCAGGATGAAATAAAAAAGATCGATGATGCCGAGATCATACTGGCGCCCGGTATGGAATACAGGTTCGCAGTCATTATGAGATTTCCCGAACCTCTTGCCCCCGATGCGGCAATGATCAATGATACTGACCCGCAGAAGGAAGGGAAGGCCCCCCTCCCNNCACTGCGGCCGGGATACTCAAAAATGAAGAAAAGGCTAACTTCATCCTTACAAGGGGGTTTTCCAATATGCCCCATATCCCTACGTTCGAGGAGGCATTCGGATTACACGCCATTGCGGTTGCAACGTATCCCATGTACAGAGGTCTTGCTCGTCTTGTGGGAATGAATACCCCGGTTGTTAACGGGACCGTGGAAGACCAGATCAGTTTTCTGAAAGAGCACTATAATGAGTATGATTTCTTTTTCCTTCACGTGAAAAAGGTCGACTCTTACGGCGAGGACGGCAATTTTGAAGGCAAGGCCCAAAGGTTAGAGGAGTTTGACAAACTCCTGCCGGAGATACTGAAATTAAACCCGGAGGTCGTTGTGGTGACCGGTGACCATTCGACACCCTGCCTGATGAAAAGCCACAGCTGGCACCCGGTGCCGGTGATGATCAGATCTCCCTTTGTCCTTGGGCATACCAGCACGGGTTTTTCAGAAAGGGAATGCCTTAAAGGCGAGCTGGACATCCTTCCCGCGGCCCACCTCATGCCGCTGACGCTGGCACATGCGGGGAGACTGAAAAAATTCGGGGCGTAACACACGGTGCGTAACACGTTGCTGAACATCTTATTCCCTGAAACCTGCCCGATATGCCAGAGGCCGGCATCAGATCATACCACCGCACCCGTCTGCACTGAGTGCTGGCTGTCAATAATACCGTATACAGGTCCCGCATGCCGCAAGTGCGGCAGGCCGCTCACGTCAGATGCATCCATTATCTGTGGAGATTGTCTTCATGATGAACCCGCCTTTGCATCCTGCAGGAGTTTCGGGCTGTATGAAGGCGCCTTGAGAAAGGCCATAAACCTTTTAAAATACCACCGCGTACAAAGACTTTCAAAACCCCTGTCCGATATATTACTGCACATCAAGATACCCCGCATTGACGCAGTCCTGCCGGTCCCCCTTTATAAAAAAAGGCTCAGGCAGAGGGAGTTCAACCAGTCAGCGCTCATTGCAAAATATTCGGCAGAGGGCCTCGGCTCCCTATTAGTGACTGACGCCCTGGTAAAGATGAGAGATACAAGGCCTCAGGTAGGGCTGAGTTCAGATGAAAGACGGAAGAATATGAGAAATGCCTTCGGGGTGCAAAACAATATGGCGATTCAGGGGAAGGATATCCTGCTTATAGATGATGTATCGACAACAGGCGCAACAATCCGGGAATGCTCACGAGTTCTGAAAAAAGCGGGGGCAGGTGACATCCATGTGCTGACACTTGCCCACGGGATGAGGGAATAACCGTATCAGTCTGCCTCATTATATGAATTGTAACGTCCACGCATGCGTACGGGGGTTACCGCATGAATAATGTGTATTAGACAATTTTCAAGAACGGTTTTATAATAATGCCGTTATATCTTTACATAAACAATTAACAATGGAGGTTACATGAGGACATTATTCGCAGCGCTCGGCATTATGCTTCTTGCGCACATCGGGTATGCAGGAGAAACCACTGTCCTGAAGACTGAAAGGGAAAAGATAAGTTACGGGATAGGCATGGATATCGGGGAAAACATGAAAAGACAATCAATAGATATCGACCCTGATATCCTCGCTCAGGGAATGAAGGATGTGTTCGCAGGAAACAAGCTGCTGCTGACTGAAGAGGAGTTTCGCAATACCATGGAGAATTTCAAGAAAGATATGATGGCGAAACAGAAAATGCAGATGCAGGAGATCAGCGATAATAACAAAAAAG
>DKBK01000149.1 GCA_002451135.1 Nitrospiraceae bacterium UBA6902 | reverse complement strand
GCCCTCAAAAGGGCTTCTGTGTCACCAGCGCAATCCTGGTACTCAAGCCATACAAGATACGGTTTCTGGGCCATTACAGCTTCGGCGATCTTGGGGATAAACGAAGCCGGCAGGGACAGCAGTGCAGCCATCCCGGTACACCATTTCATGAAGTCCCTGCGGGAAATCCCTTTTTTCTCAAGTGACTCCATTACATCCGGTAGATCATGCAACGGATCATCAGACTGGTATTTCATGAATTCACCTCCCCCTTTCTCATGACTGTTTAAAAGTTATAAAAATACACATACACAATACACAAAGAAACGTATCATAAATCTAAGTGCTTGTCAATAATATTCTTATACGTAACGTTCACTTAATATGAGTGAAGCATATGTTGATGCGTTAACCGTATATGAGTTGTTGACCCCGTTTATACGCAGCTGCATGGGATGAATTCAAATGCCAGAACTTTAATTGTAAAAGGGCAGTTCACATCACGATGTCAGGGATGTGCATTATCAATATGCCTCATGCTAACCGGATTGTCTTAAGAGTTGCTTTACCTGATGACAGATTGCACAGTCCGGTGTACGGTATATCAGCGGGTCCTGCTTTTCTTCAGCATTTCTTTGGCATGTTTCATGGATACAGCGGAGGTTTCACCGCTTAACATCCGGGCGAGTTCCTCGGTTCTCTCATCCTTGTCAATCCTGGTGATTTGAACAATGGTCCTTTTATCTTTAATCTTTTTTTCTATCTTGAGATGGGTACCGGCGTATGACGCAATTTGAGGGAGGTGGGTTATGCTGATAATCTGATGACGGGACGCAAGGTTGTTCAGCTTCTGTCCCACTGTCTCAGCAGCCCTGCCACCGATGCCCGCGTCTATCTCATCAAAAATCAGTACCGGGATATGGTCTCCCCTGGCCATGATGCCTTTGAGGGCGAGCATTATTCTTGACAGTTCACCACCCGAGGCTATTTTTGATACCGGCTTCAGCTCTTCCCCGACGTTCGGGGAGATCATAAATTCAATGTGATCAACGCCGCGCTGAGTGGCCCTGAACCCGTCGGCAGTATCGTCTCCTTTTTCGCGGGTTATCCGGATGGAAAATTTTGTCCCGGGCATAGACAGTTCAGCAAGTTCAGCTACGACCTTGGCTTCAATCTTTTTTGCAACGGACTTTCTTTTCTCTGAAAGTTCATTCGCAATTTCAGTCAATCTGTTTTTCAACGCGGCAAGGTCGGTCTTTAAAGATTCTAATCTTTCTTCGGAATGTTGCAACCCTTCGAGCTCGGTCACGGCCTTTTCCCTGTAATCAAGAACTCCCTGTATATCGGAGCCGTATTTTCTTTTGAGGCCTTTTATCAGCTCAAGTCTTTCCTGTACTGCGTCAAGCCGGCCGGGACTGAAGTCGATGTCATCTTTATAATCCCTGAGGAAGTACGCGGTTTCCTCAAGCAGAGGGAGGGCGTCCTCTACTGACTTCAAGGCGTCGTCTGCACGGGCATCGATGCTGNNGAGTAGAGCGATTCATGGGCCTGGTTCGCGAGTTCCGCGAGACGTCCCGCGCTGCTCAGGATTTTCAGCTCTTCCACAAGCCCTTCTTCTTCTCCGGGCCTCAGGCCTGCCCCTTCAATTTCACGTATCTGGTATGTCAACATATCCAGCCTTTGAGCCCGTTCCTTGTTTTTTTCAATAAGCTCATGTATCTGATGTCTTAACGCAAGCTGAGTTTCATGAGTCCTGGCGACTTCCTGCCTGTCAAGGAGAAGTCCACCATAGGCATCAAGCATATCCATCTGATTGTCAGGAGAAAGCAGCGACTGGTGCTCATACTGGCCGTGGACGTCAATAATTTTACTGCTGATATCCGAGAGGGCCTGCACCGTTACCATCGAACCGTTTATGTAAGCCCTGCTTCTGCCCTGAGAAGAGATCATCCTCTTGAGGATCAGGCCGTCACCGCTGTCAATGCCGCTCTCCTCAAGGAACTGACGGGTTGACGGGGAAAGCAGCTTTGGCTGGATGTCAAAAAAGGCCTCGACAACCGCTTCTGATGCCCCGCTCCTGACAAGCTCGCCAGTAGCCCTTTCGCCAAGGGTGAGGCACAGGGCGTCAATGAGGATGGATTTCCCGGCCCCTGTTTCTCCGGTGATGACATTAAACCCTTCGTGAAACTCTATGCGGGCATCATCTATTATGGAGAAGTTTTTGATATGGAGTTCACGAAGCATGGTAGTTGAGGGATATATTAGCAGATTTTGGAGGGGTTTTTGTATAAGACTGGAAAGAGCCGGCTATATATATCAGCAGTGTCGTTCATGCCGGAGTCCCTGTACAAGTTACTGTTTTAAAAAAGGTGGTCTTATCACTAATAATCCTTCTTAACTGGTGACAGAAAGAGATGGGGGAAAGAATTCTCATTACGGCAGCAATGGGTATGTTTAGTGCCCTTTATTCGTTCAAGATTGCTGCTAATATTTTTAGAATTTGCTTAGACGGGAATTTATTGATTTTCGGTAAAAATCAATGAACTGGAATCTGTCTCGAGTCTGTTAATAATTCACTATAGTTAATGATTTTCGCTCAGTTTTGCTACTAATCATAAGTCTGTATTATGGAATTTTTGAATTATTTAGTTTTATGCGATGTTACAAACGTAAATCTTCAAGTCAGGACACGTCTGATTGCTAGTAATTACCTATAAAACGTTTGCTTCATTTGAAGATATCGAAATAAATAATTGCAATAGAAATATGCAGTTAGGCAAGACAATCATCTTTGATTAAGGATTATAAAAGATAGTTCCTTCAAACCCTCAAAACAAATAATATTAAAAAATTGTCGATAACTCTCTTTATTTTGATTTTTATTTTTTCATTAACGTGCTATATTTCTTATAGAATTAACCGTTTCCCTTTAAATTCCTATCATAACCTCGCTACTTATTGATTAGGAGTATAGAATGAGAATTAATGAGAAAACAAAAGAGCAGTTAATAAATGAATTGGCAAAACTTCGCCAACGGAACACTAAATTGGAAAAGATGTCTATTAAACACAAACAGGCGGAAGAGGAGTTTCAGAGAACACTTAAAGAGTATAGGTATTTAAAATCTATCATCAACAGGAGTCCAGCTATGGCTTTTCTCTGGCCAGTGCAGGAAGGGTGGCCTGTTGAATTCGTCACGAACAATGTGAAAGAAGTATTGGGTTATTTAGCAGATGACTTCATGTCAGGAAAAGTTTCGTGGCCCTCGATTACACACAACAAGGATGTGCCGCGTCTTGAAGCAGAGGTTGCCCAATATCTTGAGGAAGGAATTACGGAATTTAGTCAGGAGTACAGATTAATTACGAAGTTGGGAGATGTCCGTTGGATGAGGGATCGAAACAAGGTTCTCTATGATTCGACAGGCAGCGCTACTCACATTCAAAGCATTGTCCTTGATATCACCGAACGCAAGCAAGCGGAGAAAGCAATTCTCGAGGAGCGTGATTTTAACCAGTTGATCATAGCAAATGCTGACGAAGGAATCTGTGTCTGTTATGAAATTGAAGAATTTCCATATGTACGGTTTACCATCTGGAATGACTTCATGACTACAATAACGGGTTATACAATGGAGGAGATAAACTGTTCGGGCTGGTATCAGAGCATGTATCCCGACCCCGTGGTTCAGGAACAAGCCATCGAACGTATGAAGGGCATGCGAATTGGCAACAACATTCAAGGTGAGGAGTGGGAAATTACTCGTGCCAACGGGGAGAAGCGACAGTTACTCATAAAAACCCGTATTATCAGTGGCAGTGAAGGGGTACCCCATGTTCTGGCTGTGATGAACGACATCACTGAGCACAAGAAGGCAGATGAGGCCTTGCAAAGAGCACATGATAGGTTGGAGATGAGGGTAAAAGAGCGCACAGATGAATTAGAATCTGCCGTTAAACTTCTTCAAAATGAAATCATTGAGCGCAATAAGACAGAGCTTAAACTTATGGATGCAGAGAAAAGGCTGAGAAGTCACGCCAACGAACTAATGGAAAGCAATGCGGCCTTAAAAGTTCTGTTAAAGCAACGAGCAGAAGATCAAAAAGAGCTTGAACTTAACATCTTATCCAATGTAAAACATTTAGTATTACCTTATTTAACAAAACTAAAAAGGAATAGGTCGTTTTCTGAGGAACTTACATATCTAAATATCCTCGAATCAAATCTGAAAGAGATAATCGCTCCTTTTTCTCAACAGTTGTCATCTAAATATTTATTTTTTACTCAAAAAGAAATTCAGATAGCCGATCTAATTAAAGACGGGAAACAGGACAAGGATATAATGGAAATCTTGGCTATATCTTTAGATACAGTCAAAACTCACCGCAGAAACATAAGAAAAAAACTCGGCATTAATAAGACAAAAATCAATCTCAGAACAAAGCTTTTGTCCATCAAACAGTAGGTAGTTTAATTCACCCTTTTGCAATCACTNNACAGTTACAAGTGATCATACGAATATCATTATTAAATTATACCAGCAGCTATATCAAAAGAGATGAATCTAAAAGCAACTCACAAACATATTGTTTTAATGCAAGAAATTAGCATATTAAGATATAGAGACATATTAAACTTTGGGAGGATTTGACCATGAATAACACGCCTCAAATTATAAAGAAAAGATGAATAGCTTTGAGGATAAAGTTTGTCTTATTGCAGATGAGCTACTTAGTGTCCTGAAGGAACTCCACCAGGAGCACAAAATACAGATAAACAGCAAGCTTATAGCTGAAAAAATGTTCTCTAAGGAGTCGATTAAGAAGGTTCTGGATGATCATAAGCCGGAAGGGATTAACATAGACAATGAGGTTGACCCGCCAAAGAAGATAGTTGATAAGGTTTTGAATAGATTGTCCGAACTTGTCCCTTCTCACATCATAGACGATCTTAGTGGCCTGAAGGACCATCACTTAAGTAAAACTATACCTGAAGGTTCTACGGACTGGTTAGATTCAGCAGTCAAGATTGTGAAAAAATACGTTAATTCTATTTCATGCCGAGTCAATGAGCTTGAGGATATATTACAGAAGACAACGAATTATCTCACAGAGACAGAAAAGTACGTGGCAAGTGAATTATCTTCTGCTCAGGAAAAGTTTCAAGAAGATAGGAGTTTTGAGAAAAGTATATCTTCTAACATGAATGAGATGAAACAGAGTTTTATCGGTTCAGGTGATATCAATAATATTAAGAAGGCAGTCTTTAGCAAGATAGAAAATATCAATAAGAATATAGAAAGAAAGAGACAACAGGATATATTGAAGTTGCAAGAGACTGAGATAACTCTTGAAAAGATGAGCATGCAAATGAGCGATATTAAAAATGAGGCTGAAGCTATGAGAGAGAGATCACAAAAGGCAGAGTTTGAATCTCTCTGTGACAATCTCACTGGACTCTATAATCGGAAGGCTTATAACGAAAAGGTTGAAGAAACACTGGCCAATCTGAATCGCTACGATGTTTCTTCTTCTCTTCTGGTTTGCGACATAGACTACTTCAAAAAAATTAATGATAATTTTGGACATCACATCGGGGACCTTACCTTGAAGAAGGTTGCTGAGTTATTTCAGGAAAGGTTAAGAAAAAATGACTTCATAGCACGGTATGGGGGAGATGAGTTTGTCTGTATCCTTCCTTATACTTCATTAGAGGAGGCCAGAAAAGTTGGTGAGAATATACGATCTATTATTGACAGGTCAGTTTTTTCCTTTAAAGGCAAAGAAGTCCCTGTCACGACAAGTATGGGTGTAAGTACTTTCAAAAAAGGAGACGATGCAACAACTGTATTTGAAAGAGCTGATGCAGCCTTGTATCTGGCAAAACACTCTGGTAGAAATATGGTTAAATAGGATCTGATGTAGATAAAGACCGCAAAGAACCCTTAGTTATTGATTAATTGACTTGGATTTTGAGGAAAAGTAATGAGTTACTATCTTGTATATGTAAGGAAGATCTTTCAAGAGAACAGATACCAAGATACGTTCTCAGGTCAAAACAGACCGTAAATATTATGAGGATTCAGTAGACGAGTAGTCGGTATTATTGTTGACCTTGCCTTCTCTTGCATTTCATTAACTTGCAGGTAAACTCCAGCGTTCTAAAGGGAACAAAATTTGCTGATTGCCGATTGAAAGCGTGAGCCTGGGCTGATCACTCTCACTGTTTAACCATTAATGATTTTCGATAACTCTTGCTGCTAATCATAAATCTGTAATATCAATGAAATGGAGTAATGCTATATCCCGCTGACTTATCCGCAATGTCAATGAAATGGGGACGGTTGAAGTATTGAGCTTTTGTTGAAGTTATCAGTATTTCTTAACCTTGCCTCTGCATACAAGAATCCTATTGTCTATAAATCAGTCTCTCTCCGCCTACCTAAAATATACATAAGGATTCGTTATGATTATTAAAAAGATTTTAATGGACAGAGGCATCTTTTCGTGATATATAGAGATTAGGTAAAAAGACATAATTCAGTTCCCGAGAAAGCCACATCCCGAATAATCGGGAGAAGGAAAGCTCAGGGTCTATATGATAGCCGAGCTGCCGAAGGATATGACTTTGGTGAGTTCGGCTTTTTTTATTATCGTTATAAAAAGAAAGGGGTGAAAGAACAATGAAACAATTGAAAGAAGTTTTACTGGGAGTCCTAACAGCTAGTGTAGTTTTGGTTGTTCCATTAGCAGTACCAGCTCAAATTATTGATTCCTACGAACCCACTGCTTATGACTATGGAAATGTGGAGATCGGCGAATCCAAGATTCAGATCTTTACGGTCACGCTTCAGGATGTGGGAGACCTTCTATATGTTTTTTCAATGCTCACGATAGATAACCCTGCAGATGGCGACCCCACACCCTATGAAGGTACATCCTTCACTATCACCTCACAGCCTCCCACCGGCCTTATTCCTTCCGGCACTTCATTTGAAGTAGAGGTGACCTTTAATCCAATAACAGAGGGTGCTCATGCAGTATACCTTAGAATGCTGAGTAACGAACGACTTGGCAACGACGATCTCCGCATCCCTCTGTTCGGCATGGGAGTTCCTGTAGAAACGCCTCCTCAAGAGGAGTTATCTGAAATTCTTACATTTATTGCAAACTCTGTTAGTAATGAAAGTCTCCAAGGGAGTGGGCCAGGAAATTCAGCTAATGGTAGGTTGAAGGCCTTGATAAATATGATAGAGGCGTCGGGTGATCTTATAGAAGACGGATTCATAGAACAAGCATGTCAACAACTGTTGGATGCCTATGACCGTACAGACGGTTATGACAGTCCACCAGATTTTGTAGGAGGTGAGGCAACTGTAATACTTGCAAATATGATTCTGGATTTGATGGAAGGTCTTGGATGTGAATGAGTAAGTGACAGCAATCGGGGCAGAGTCAATTTCGGCTCTGCCTTTTTCCTTAAACCTTTCAACTGGCAATCATCAATTCCATTCCAATCTCCGCTTATTGATAAATCATATTTATCGCCAAACTGCACTTTGCTCCAGAACTATTGACTCCATGATGAAATC
>DKBK01000131.1 GCA_002451135.1 Nitrospiraceae bacterium UBA6902 | reverse complement strand
GTCCGCGGTTTTATACTTAAGGCCACATGCAAAAAATAAGTGAACATCTCCCTTCTGCTCACAGCCAGCACGTCAGTGCAGAGACCCTTCATATCGCGCTTTTGTCCGCGTACGCCGTTGGACTGCACAGTATCGAGGCCCTGATTCCCACCCCTGTCCCCTGGCTCCGGCTGGGATTGGCCAATATCATTACCCTTACCACACTTTACCTGTACGGACTGAAGGCCGGGATGATTGTCACGCTCACAAGGGTCTTTATCAGGAGCCTGCTGGCCGGGACATTCCTCGGGCCTGCTTTTGTGATGAGCCTCGGCGGCGGGCTCGCAAGCACCTTGGTCATGTGGGGGCTTATGGTCGTGTTCGGAAGGCTTTTCAGTCCTGTGAGTGTAAGCATTTTCGGGGCGCTGACACATAATGTTACGCAGCTGTTCCTTGCCTATCTCCTGTTTGTCCGCCAGATTGAGGCCATATTAATTATCAGTCCGCTTATTCTTGGCGCGGGCTTAATCACCGGGATATTTAACGGGATTGTGACAAATCTCATCATAAAAAAAATAAAGGAAAAAAAAGAAGCAAAAGAGGTTGCCCAAAATTCCCTCCCTTAGGTATACTTCAGGGTTAAGATGTAAAATGTAATATTATATAAAATCAGGCGGGAGGTCTTCATGCCCCTTTTCGGCGAACTCTTTGTCAGTGAATTGCTTAACATGCCTGTCCTTGATCCAAAGGGGGATGAACTGGGGAGAGTAAAAGACCTCGTTGTTATTAAGGGCGATCCCCTGCCCCGCGTGTCTGCCCTTATCCTCGAAGAAAAAAAGAAACGGTACTGCATTGAGTGGGAAAACGTAGGGATCTTCAACAAACGCATCATATCTTCCAAGGTGTATTCCCCAAGGGTGGAGCCATATGAGCCATCCGACGATATCCTGCTGATTGTCCGGGACATCTTTGACAAGCAGATCGTTGACGCTGACGGCGCCAAGGTCGTCCGGGTCAACGATGTACAGCTGGAAGGCAAGAAAGACCATGCCTGTATCAACGGGGTTGATGTAGGGTTCAGGGGGATCCTGAGGCGTCTCGGCATAGAGAGAAAAAGCGAAAGATTATACGAGATATTGGGCAAGACCCTGCCGCAGCACATAATCCGCTGGAGCTTTATCCAGCCTCTGGAGCCGAGGCTTTCGAAACTGTCCCTGACCATTCCCCGTAAGATGATTTCCGATCTCCATCCGGCGGATATCGCGGACATCATCAGCAAAGTGCCCCATGAACAGGGCATCGCTTTTTTCAAAGGACTTGATCCCAGCGTTGCCGCTGAAGCGCTCCCCGAGCTTGCCCCCGACTTGCAGAAGATGATCATTGAGGATATTGATAAGGACTACGCCTCTGAAGTTGTTGAAAGGATGCCCCCTGATGAGGCGGCAGATCTTCTCGCTGATCTGGAAAAAGAAAAGGCAAAGGAACTGCTGGACTCCATAGAAGAGGAGGATGCCCAGGACATTCAGGAACTGCTGGTGCATGAGGAAGACACTGCCGGAGGGCTCATGACAAATGAGTTCATTGCCTACCCGCCGGAATTGACGATTCAGGAGGCCATTGACAGATTTAAAGTAGACGCCCACGACGTTGAATCCGTGTATTACATATTTATCGTTGAAAAGGAAAAGCTCATCGGAATTACTACCCTGAGGGACATGATACTTCACTCTCCCGACCTGCCCCTTTCTGACATTATGGAAACGAAGTTAAAGACGGTTTCCCCTGAGAGCAATCAGCGGATTGTCGCTGAAATCATGTCAAAATATAACCTTCTTGCCATTCCCGTCATAGATGAGAACGCGGATATGCTCGGCATTGTGACCGTCGATGACGTGATAGATTTCCTTCTCCCTCAGGCATCCAGGAAAAAGAGGAGGAGCATATGACGCTGGGGAGTCTTTCACATACATGGAAAAAAATGCTTGTCTTCGTGGCAATCATAGGACCGGGAATCATCACGGCCTCCATTGACAATGACGCGTCCGGGATAACCACATATTCTGTCGCAGGTGCCCGGTACGGGAATATGCTCCTCTGGACATTGATTCCTACAACAGTTGCGCTTGTGGTGATCCAGGAAATGGCTGCCAGGATGGGGGTCGTCACCGGCAAGGGGCTGTCAGACCTGATCAGGGAAAATTACGGGGTAAAGGCCACCTTCTTCATGATGATCATACTGCTCATCGCGAACTTCGGGACGACCGTGGCCGAATTTGCGGGCTGGGCCGCGAGTATGGAGGTGTTCCGGCTGAGCAAATATATCATGGTGCCGCTTGGGGCATTTTTTATATGGCTCCTTGTCATAAAAGGCAGTTACCGTGGAGTAGAGAGATTTCTGCTGGGGGCCTGTCTGCTTTATTTCGGGTATATCGTGTCCGGGGTTATGGCAAAACCGGAATGGAGCAAGGTGCTTGAGAGCACCCTGGTCCCGGAGATGAAACTGGAATCAGAATTTATTCTGCTCAGTATCGCGATCATAGGAACAACGATCACCCCATGGATGCAGTTTTATCTTCAGTCATCCATTGCCGAAAAGGGCATAAAAAAAGAGGATTATAAATATTCAAAGCTCGATGTGACGGTCGGCTGCATGATGACCAACATCGTTGCGTTTTTCATTATCGTGACCTGTGCCGCAACCCTTTTTCCGAATGGAGTCAGGATTGATGAGGCACACGAGGCTGCGCAGGCCCTGGCGCCGCTTGCAGGAAGGTATGCGTCCATTTTCTTCGCCGTGAGCCTGGCCAATGCATCCATCCTCGGGGCCATTATTGTCCCGCTGGCAACNNTCCTCCCTGCTGGTGCTGATCCCGGGAATCCCGCTTGTGCTCCTTATGGTGCTTTCTTCGGTATTAAACGGCATACTGCTGCCGTTTGTGCTCGTTTTTGCACTGTCACTTATCAACAAGAAAAAAATTATGGGAGATTTTATTAACACAAAAAGGCATAATTATATATCGTGGGCAACGGTCGGCGTCCTGATTATTCTTACGGTTACCCTGTTGGTTATGACGCTCATGCCCGGGGTAATATAAAAAAAAGGCACACAGGATTAACGTAGCAATAGCACAAAGTGAGGTGAAAAAACTCTGTGCCTTTGCCACATTGTTCCTGAGATTACAAATAAGGAGAACACATGGTCAAAACAATAGAACTGGTTGACGGAGTGGTCAGGATGATTGATCAGACCAGACTGCCGAGGGAAGTTGTGTATGTGGATTGCACTGATTATCAAATGGTCGCGGAGGGGATAAAAAAACTCTGGATACGCGGAGCCCCGGCCATCGGAATCGCGGCCTCCATGGGCATTGCCATAGGGGCGCAGGATATCAGGGCAACCGGTTTCAATGAATTCATGGCCGGGCTGGAACCCGTGTTTAAGACATTGCTCGCAACGAGGCCCACCGCCGTAAATATACAGTGGGCGGTGAACAGGACAAGGAACCTCCTGGCAGAAAGAAAGAATGAATCTGTGGATGCGCTCAAGGTCTTCCTGACAGAAGAGGCCATCAGGGTGCTTGAGCAGGACATTGAAATCAACAAGACGATCGGCAGATGGGGGGCCCAGTTCATAAAAGACGGAGACACGATCATTACTCACTGTAATGCAGGCTCGCTTGCAACAGGAGGCTACGGAACAGCCACGGGACCGATACGGGTTGCCGTGGAACAGGGCAAGCGGATCCATGTCTATGCCGATGAAACGCGTCCGGTCCTTCAGGGGTGCCGCCTGACCTCATGGGAACTCATGCAGGACAATATCCCGGTAACTCTCATCACGGACAATACCGCCGGCGCTATTTTGCGGAAGGGAGAAATTAATCTCGCCATTGTCGGCACTGACAGGACAGTTGCAAACGGAGATGTGGCAAACAAGATCGGTACGTATTCGCTTGCGGTGTTGTGCAAGGAAAACGGGGTGCCGTTTTATGTTGCCGCGCCTCTGAGCAGCATTGATTTCACGATACCGACAGGGGACCTTATTCCCATAGAAGAAAGGGGCCCTGAAGAGGTAACTCATATCTTCGGATGCCATATAGCCCCGGAAGGCGTTAAGGTAAGGAACATCGCCTTTGATGTGACGCCTGCAAAATACGTAACGGGTATCATTACTGAAAAAGGCGTATTCAGGCCTGAAGATTTGCACAAGCTGAACAAGCCCGGGGCAGACCTGGATTCGATCATGATGAAGGCATAAGCGTCAAATTCGCGGATTACACAGATTAACGGATTTCTTGAGAATTTTTATAATCTTAACAATCTGTGAAATCTGTGGATATAATTAACTATGAATATCGAAAAAATCTGGGAATATTACAGGGAAGACCTCAAGGCAGCGGAGGACAGGATGTCCGAAATACTTGGCACCGTTGCCCCGGCAATTTCCGTGGTTGGGAAACATATCTTCTCTGCCGGGGGGAAACGCATTCGCCCCTTTCTTGCCATACTCAGTTCCCGGCTCTTCGGATTCCGGGGGGACGAGGTCAGCACCCTTGCCAGCAGTGTGGAATTTATCCACTCCGCTTCATTGATCCATGATGATGTGGTTGACGGCGCCAGCCTCAGACGGGGCAAGCCGGCTGCCCACGCCCTATGGGGCAACCAGGTGGTGGTCCTTGTGGGGGATTTCCTTTACGCGAATGCGTTGAGGCTTGCAAACCTGCTGGAGAGGCAGAAGATCATGGACGCGCTCTGTACGGCAACGGCAAAAATGAGCGAAGGGGAGCTGGTGCAGCTGAGCAAACAGGGCAATCCCGATATGACGGAAGACGATTACATGAAAATAATCCAGGGCAAAACAGCCATTCTCATGTCCGCGGCCTGCAAAGGAGGGGCGGTCCTTGGAAACGCCACTCAGCAGCAGGAAGACGCCCTCGCCTCCTTTGGCCTGAAGTTCGGTTTTGCCTTTCAGATGGCGGATGATATACTTGATTACAGGGCCGAAGAAAAGGTCTTCGGAAAAAACCTCGGCAAGGACCTGGAAGAGGGCAAGATTACCCTGCCCCTTATTCATTTGCTGAGAGATGCTGATGACAGGGAAACGGCAAGGATAAAAGAAATAATCAGGGCAGAGCGCGTAACGGAGACGGACCTTGCCGATGTACAGGAGATGTTCAATGCACACCGCTCCATTGAAAAATCCTACGAGAAGGCCGGCGCCCTTATCAATGAAGCCAAGGCAGAACTCGATATCTTCAGAGACTCTATGGAAAAGAACTCGCTCCTTACTATTGCCGATTATGTGCTGACCAGGAAGAAATAGGGTTGAGAGTCAGGAGGATAGAGGGGAGTAATCGTGAATCAATCCTTGGTTTATTTGAAATTTGTAATACGTAATTAGGTTTTTTATTATGCATCCGCTTGTAACGCTCGCAAAGGACACCGTGGAACAATATGTTCGGAACGGGAAGATAATCGATCAGCCTGTGGATCCTGTCCCTGAGATGACCGCTCACGCAGGGGTCTTTGTATCTCTTAAAAAGAAAGGCGAGTTAAGGGGCTGTATAGGGACCTTTCAGGCTACTACAGAAAATGTGGCAGCCGAAATTATACAGAATGCAATAAGCGCCGCAACCCAGGACCCGAGGTTCCCCCCGGTCACGAGATCAGAACTCGGCGCACTCGAGTATTCCGTTGATGTCCTTTCCGAGCCCGAGAAAGTCAAAGGCAAAAAGGATCTGGATCCAAAAAAATATGGGGTGATCGTAAAAAGCGGAGACCGCAAAGGCCTCCTTCTTCCGGACCTTGGAGGGGTGGATACCGTTGACGAACAGGTCAGGATCGCGTCCATGAAGGCCGGGATATATCCGGGAGAGGACATTGAACTTTACCGATTCGAAGTAAAGAGGTATAAATGAAGGGTGTCTGTCGCAGATCACTCTTTCCTCCCTTACTATTTCTTCAAGCAGCATCAGGTTTTTTGTTTCATTAATATCAGTCGGAATATCTCAGGCATTTTATCCCTTCTCCCTCTTAAATCCAATCTTCCTCTGCTCCTTCTCGGGAGGGGCCATTAATTTATATATTGCTTCAAAAACAACCGCAAACTGTTCATCATATTTCTTCTCAAGGGCCTTGAGTTTACGAGCCAGCTGAGCATTGGAGGCGAGCATCGTACGAATCTTTGTAAATGTCCGCATTATCTGAATATTTACTTGAATCGCTCTTTTACTGTTCAAAACACTTGATAGCATAGCTACCCCATTTTCTGTAAAGACAAGCGGTAGTTTGCGAGTACCGCCCCAACTTGAAGTTCCAAATTGGAACTTCAAGTTATCAAATTCATCTTTGGTTAACTGAAACATAAAATCCCGGGGAAAACGCTCAATGTTGCGTCTCACAGCCTTATTAAGTATTTTAGTCTCAACCCCATAGAGAACAGCGAGGTCTCTATCAAGCATAACCTTCTGGCCTTTAATCAAAAATATTTTTTGTTCAATAACATCCTGCGGAATGATTTCATTCATATGTGTCCCCCTTTAATAATAACAGCATTAAAAAAATGCAAACGCTCACACGTTTGTATTTCACATTACGATTAACTACCGCCCTTGTCTCCGTAATGACTGATGCATTATCACAGCAGACTAATAATTATCAGTATATCTCACTCGCGGCATTCAGCCTTTGTTCCTCTTCCACTCCCCGCTCTTCCCGCCGCGTTTTTCCATGAGCCTGATATCGGTGATACTCATGCCTTTGTCCACTGACTTGCACATGTCATAGAGGGTAAGGGCGGCGATTGAGACTGCGGTCAGGGCCTCCATTTCCACACCGGTCTGTCCCGAGCATTTGGCCCTTGCCTCTATATCGACTCTGCTGTTTTTCCGGTCGACCCTGAACGCAACGGCAACAGAGGTGAGATTCAGCTGATGACACAGAGGGATGAGACCACAGGTCTGTTTGGCAGCCATGATCCCGGCAAGCCTTGCTGTTTCGAATACATTGCCTTTTGCTATTTGGTTGCCGGTAATCAGCCTGAGAGTTTCTTTTTTCATATACACAGAACCGCCTGCCACCGCTTCTCTCAGTGTTGGCGACTTATCACTCACGTCAACCATCGTTGCCTTGCCTTGCCTGTCGATGTGGGTAAGTTTTTTCACAGTATTTCCTCCAGTAGTCTTGCAGCATCTGTAATATATTCAGGACATTGCCTTGATATGATAGCCCTCTCGTCGGGGGTCAGACTTGTTTTTAAGCCGATATCAAAACCAATGAGGTCCCTGCAGATCATGGAACGGTGCCTCTCTTGAAATTGACGCATAAACTCTTGTGCACGCTCATAGGTCTTTGTCTTTGCAGCTGGGTCATTAACCGCTGCTGCCCCGTAGCAAAGGCTGATTATCATCAGTGCGCCGGTGACCGTGCCGCACAATTCCCCTGTCCGGCCCATTCCCCCTCCAAAGGCATTTCCGATTTTCAGCGCAGTATCATGATCCAGTCCCAGCTCAGTTCCATAAGCTGCAAGGAGGGACTGTGTTCAGTTGAAGCCTTTTTTGAATAATGATATGGCATCCTCGGTACGGGACATGTAAGTATAATAACCGCTGAATTTAAAATTTGCTATGGAACATAAGAACGGCAGTATATCCACAGATTTCNNTCACAATGAGAAAAGTGGTCATTACAGGCATCGGAGCGGTGACGCCTTTGGGCAATGATATTGTCTCAACATGGGACAATATCATCCGGCAGCGTTCCGGAATACGTCAGATAACAAAATTCGATGCAGCGGCATTGCCGAGCAGGATCGCCGGAGAACTGAAGGATTTTGTGCCCGCAGTGTTTTTACCGGCAAAAGACATATTAAGGCTGGACCCCTTTGTGCATTATGCAGCAGCAGCGGCGCTGATGGCGGGTGAAGATGCGGGGCTAATATGTCAGGAGTCAGGAGTCAGGAGTCAGGAGTTAAATCCCCCCTCACCCCCCTTTGCTAAAGGAGGGGGTAATACTGAACACTTATCTGTTGACTCTCAACTCGATTCCGCAGGGATCGTGATCGGGTCGAGCAGGGGCGGGATCACGAGCATTGAGAAGGCCCTGGAGAGGCATCTCCTTGCGGGGAAACCTTTTTCTCCGTACCTTATGTCCGCAAGTACAATCAATATGGCAGCAGCATATATGTCAATGAGCTTAGGCATCAAAGGCCCGGCCCTCGGCATATCAACAGCATGTGCCTCAGGGAGCAATGCAATCGGAGAAGCCTTCAGAATGATACAGCATGGCGATATTGATATTGCGTTTGCAGGCGGAGCCGAGGCCCCTGTCTGCAGACTGGCTGTCGGCGGTTATGGCGCATCGGGTGCGTTGTCCGGGAGAAATGATGAGCCTGCTAAGGCGAGCAGGCCCTTTGACAGGGACAGGGACGGATTTATTGTCGCCGAGGGCGCATGCGTTCTTGTCCTTGAAGAACTTCACCATGCAGTAAAGAGAGACGCGGTCATTTATGCCGAGGTGGCAGGATACGGGACTTCTTCGGACGCGTTCCATCAAACCAGGCCTGACAGCGCGGGCGAGGCGGCTGCAATAAGCAAGGCGTTAAAAGACGCACATGTGCGCCCTGATGAAGTTAATTATATCAATGCGCATGGGACCTCAACCCCTCTCGGAGATGCAGCAGAGGCAAGGGCCATTGAACAGGTCTTCGGTGCGAGCATAGCGCAAGTGCGTGTGAGTTCCTGTAAATCGATGTTGGGCCATATGCTCGGTGCAGCAGGGGCCCTGGAAGCTGCGATTACCGCGCTTTCCATAAAAAGGGGCATCATGACGCCCACAATCAATCTTGAGAATCCGGACCCTGCATTCGGTCTTCATTTCGCCACATCCATGATATCGGGAGATATCAATATTGCAATATCAAATTCCTTTGGCTTCGGAGGGATTAATGCGGTGCTGGTATTGAGGCAATGTAACAGGAATTGATCGTAACATTCTGCCACCGTGACACATGTCTGGCGAACCTGTTCATCAATAATCTCCGAATGCCCTGATGTATTACCTTGCACAGGAGGATGGGGGTAACGCTGTCTTCTTCAGGGTTCTCCTGCTTACCGCTTCCTCGTTTTTTTGTGCGCGTGCATTTTTTCATCTGCATGTGAAAGCACGTCTTCAATGGAAAGAGGGGTATCAGGATTGTAAAATGAAGAGCCGAAACTCAGCGATAAGGTAAGAGAACCGCTTTTATCGGCATTATATGAATCAAGATTTTCCTTTAAGCGCGTCATGATAAGCCTCTCATGCTCTTTTGATGACACCAGTGTCGAGATCACGAATTCATCGCCGCCTGTCCGGGCCAGGATGTCTGCTTCGCGGAAGGTTTTTCTCAGAATATTGGCGGCATCGATCAATACCTTATCTCCTGCCTCCCGGCCATGCTCATCATTTATGGTCTGCATACCGTCCACGCCGGTATATATGATAAGCATCTGCTTTTTTTCCCGGTCAGCTGTTTTTATCTGCTGCTCGGTCATGCTCATGAATGTATGAAGGTTGTATAAACCGGTAAGCTCATCTTTGGCGCTGATGTATTGGAGCAATTCATCGGCGAGTTTACGCTCGGTGATATCAAAGGCGGTCCCCTGGGTGCCTCTCACCGCACCTTCACTGTCATACAAAGGGATCATGTTGATTGCAAGGTCGACTTCAGCCCCGTCCTTTGAAAAAAATGTGGTCTCGTGCCCGATGATCGATTCGCCGATGAGGCAATTTCTGAATGCATTAATATAGTGCTCTGCAGCTTCAGGCACCTGAAAATCCGAAAAAGGCCTTCCGAGCATGTCATGAATTTTATATCCGTAGTTTTTCCCCCATGAGGGATTAAGGAAGGTGAACCGGCCTTCAGCATCGGTACGCCATATAAGCGTGTTGGTGGAATCCACAATTTCACGGTACAGGGCGTTGATGTCACGTAATGCTTTTTCAGGCTGCTGTTTTTTGATACTTTTTGCCATAGCGCTCTCCTAACCGTTGAGGTTGCTTACTTAGCCAAACGTTCATAGAGATGAGTCGTGTAATACGGTATTTATCTATACGGCTATTAATATCACTTCTTTAGCTCTGAAAATCAAGTAGTTTCTGGTCGTTGCGGGCTCTCTGTGTGTTAAACGACAGCAGTTCAACGATTATTCCTGTCACGTCTCGCCATCCTTTCCGCAAGTTCTTTCCAGTTGCAGACATGAAGTTCTTTGACTATTTGGTGAAAAGAGCCGGTCTCGACAATTTTAATCCGTTCCGATTCTTTCTCTACTCCATAAAAGGGCAGCATGATGAAAAACGCCTGGTCAACATGCTTCTTGACGGGCTCCATAACGTCTTGACGTCTTGAATAATACGGGTCTTCTCCTTCTTTGCACGGACTGCCGAATACATTAAACTGCCTGCAGGCCATAGGGCGCATTGGATGAATAGCGCATGCCGCATCAACAAGAAACGGGCACGTGTCATTTGTCCTGTACCTGGCAAGCTGCGTTTTCAGGGCTTCCCTCTCCGGCCCACTGAGTTTTTCAGCCGCATACCAAGAGACCCCTGCGATCTCTAATGGATAAATGGGAATGTCCTGATGAGTGCTGCAGCAGTGTGCGCATCCCTTTGCACAGGCAGGTATTCTTCCTTTTTTCTGTTCCGCATCCAGTGCCTTTGCCACTCCTTTGTCCACTATGTAATAACCCTCCAGAAGAAGCCTCAGCCAGGAGTGTTTCTTCTCATCTTCCGGGAAAGAAAGTCTTTTGACCTTTTCAGATACGGATTTATGTTTCTTTTTAGGCATTATGAGGTATTCAATCTGTTTTTTTGGGAGCTGCCTGTTAATTTTCTATATTACCTTATCCCACCAGTTAGTTCATCATTGTATTTTTATCGCGATAAATCAAGGGACACGGGAATAATGACCGTGATCAG
The DNA here is from genome assembly GCA_002451135.1 of Nitrospiraceae bacterium UBA6902. Classification (GTDB taxonomy): domain Bacteria; phylum Nitrospirota; class Thermodesulfovibrionia; order UBA6902; family UBA6902; genus UBA6902. Next base: position 37,567 of record DKBK01000131.1, on the reverse strand, counting down.
CGTTCCGCTTTGAAACAAAAAAGGCTGACTGCTGAAAGCCGCACTATTATGCAACAGGTCATTATCTGAGAACCAGGGGAGCTGGACGTCCAAGACGCTCAGACATGCCTCCTCCCCTGTGTGATAAAATAAGATGCCATGAAAGTTCTTGTTGCCATGAGCGGGGGGGTCGATTCGTCAGTCGCTGCATACCTGCTCAAAAAAAAAGGATATGAAGTTACCGGAGTCAGCTTCGAACTCTGGGATAAACGGGATCTGAAAACCTCAAGTGTCTGCTGTTCCGTAGAAACTATCGAGCTTGCTAAATCAGTTGCGCATACCCTGGGAATAGAACACTACACCATAGACGTGCGGGACGCTTTTTACCGTCATGTCATTGAAGAATTTTGTGAATCCTACATAAAGGGGACCACACCAAACCCCTGCATATTGTGCAATAAGCATATTAAGTTTGATTTCCTTCTGAAAAAGGCTGAAGAACTGGGCTCGGAAGCAGTGGCCACAGGTCATTATGCAAGAATAGAAAAACAGGGGGCAGGGATCAGGTCGGAAGCGACCCGTACCGAGGACCAGGGATCAGAACAATTACCCCAGGGCACCGGATGCCTCACGCAGCATACNNCTGTTTCCGCTCGGTGAGATGACAAAAGAACAGACCCGCGGGATTGCGGGAGACCTGGGCCTTGTCACGGCCCTGAGACCCGAAAGCCAGGAAATATGTTTTGTAGGAAATAACAAGTATGCTGATTTTATAAACGAGTTAGCCCCTGAGGCATTACGCCCGGGGCCTGTTATTGATATGAATGGTAACGTGGTTGGCGAACATAAAGGCATAATTTTTTATACAGTTGGGCAGAGAAGGGGCCTCGGAATATCATCGTTACAACCGTATTACGTTGCCGGCATAGACCATACTCACAACACGATCATAGTCGGCTCAAGGGAGGATGCCACGAGAAAAGTCCTCAAGGTCAGGGAATTGAACTGGATATCCATAGGGTCCCTGACAGGTTCTTTAAGGGCAGAGGTAAAGATACGCTCAACAATGAGAGGAGTTCCGTCGAGACTCAGGCCGGACAAAAACGATACGGTAATTGTTGAGTTTGATGCGCCTCAGTGGGCCCCTGCCCCTGGGCAGAGCGCGGTGTTTTACAGCGGGGATACGGTCATTGGCGGGGGCATAATTGAATAAGAATAAGGGTTTTTTATGGAATTCATTTTTATGTTTAATTTTTTCTTCATTCATTGTATACTTATCGTCAAATGCCGAACTACAGGATAGGATGCAGTGGGTTCTTGTATGATTCATGGAGAGGGGCCTTTTATCCGGAGGAGCTTCCCCATAAGAAATGGTTGTCTTTTTACATGGGGAAGTTTGACACGGTTGAACTGAACGTCACTTTCTACAGGCTGCTGAAAAAAGAGGCCTTTGAAAGATGGTATAAAGAGACCCCCCCCGGGTTCAGATTCAGTCTTAAAGGCAGCCGTTTCATAACCCATGTAAAAAAACTCAAGGATGTCGAACTCCCGCTTTCAACTTTTTTTAATGCCACGGCCCCTCTTCTGGAGAAGCTGGAAGTTATCCTATGGCAGCTGCCGCCGAATCTAAGACTCAATATGAAAAACCTGGAAGACTTTGTGGAAAATCTTAAGCCATATCCCGTACGTCATGTATTTGAATTCAGGCATAAGAGCTGGCTTGTTAAAAAGGTCTTTAACCTCATGTCTGCCGCTAATATAGGCATCTGCATGGCTGACTGGCCAGAATTTATTAATGAACTCCCTCCGACCGCGGACTTTGTATATATCCGCAGGCACGGAGAGGGAGGAACCTACGCGACTAATTATACAACCGAGCAATTAAAAAACGACGCAAAGAAAATAAAGGAGTATATGAAACTCGGCAAAGATGTATATTATTATCTAAATAATGACGCCTTTGCATATGCCCCAAAAAACGCCCAGGAAATCAAGGCAATACTTGGAAGCATGATCCCCAAATCACTCGTGGCCACTGAAGGGCCCAAACCCAAAAAGGTCAGAACCCTAAAGAAAATCGCAGAGAAGAAAAAGCCTGCCGCGAAAACGGTAAAAAAGACTGCGGGAAAAAAGACCGCTGTGAAGAAGACTGCTGNNAAGAAGACTCCAGTAAAAAAAATCGGGAACCCAGCTTCAAAGAAAGCCAAAAAACCGGTTAAGAAACCTTCCTCCCATACAGCAAAAAAAGCCATCAAAAAGACCTCCGGGAAAACTTTAAAAAAGAAATCGTGAAGAAGGCGTTCNNATATTAAGAAAGCAGGTACAGGGGCTTGATGTGCCCTGGCTTGAGAACATGGTTCACCAGGATACCCTGCACAGGGACCCTTTCAAGGTGCTTATATCCTGCATCTTAAGTCTTCGCACCCAGGACAAGACCACCGGGGAGGCTTCAGAGCGGCTTTTCAGACGTGCCCCTGATGTGAAATCGTTGTCAGGGCTGCCGGTGAACACAATTGAAAAGCTTATCTATCCGGTAGGTTTTTACAGGGTGAAGGCAGAGAGGATTAAAGCATTAAGTAGTGCCCTGATAAAGAAATATGATTCAAAGGTCCCGGATGAAATCGATGAATTGCTCACACTGAAAGGGGTGGGCAGGAAGACAGCAAATCTTGTTATCACCCTCGGTTATAATAAGCCGGGCATCTGTGTTGATACGCATGTTCACAGGATCACGAACAGGTGGGGATATGTAAAGACGAAAAGCCCGGAACAGACGGAATATGCGTTACGAGCAAAGCTTCCCCTGCAATACTGGCTTGAAATTAATGGCTTGCTTGTTGCATTTGGCCAGGGCATATGCAGGCCGATCTCTCCCCTGTGCAGCGGGTGCGATGTGCATATGTTCTGCAGTAAGGTGGGAGTGAGCCGCCACAGATAGTGATTCCCCGCGTGCATGCTTTCAAGATGATATACTTTTTGTATGCAGAACCAGGAAGTCGCAAAGATATTCAATGACATCGCCGATATTCTTGAAATCAAGGGAGACAACCCCTTTCGAATACGGGCGTACAGGCGGGCCGCACAACACATTGACGGAATGGGAAAAGACGTTGCGGGAATGTCCCTAGACGACTTACACAAAATCCCCGGCATCGGGGCCGATCTCGCCGGCAAGATCCATGAATATGTGCAGACCGGCGGCTTGGAATTCTATGATGCATTAAAAAAGGAAGTGCCAGCCGGACTGATTGACCTCTTATCCGTTCCCGGTCTTGGACCAAAGACGGCAAAACTGCTTTTTGACAAACTCCACATCACAGATATTGATGACCTTGAGAGACATGCAAGGGACGGCAGGCTGAAAGGTCTTCCCGGTATTCAGGCAAAGACGGAGCAAAATATACTCAAGGGCATCGCAATGATTAAAAGATACACGGGACGCTTTTCCATCGGACGCATGAGGCCTGTTGCTGAAGAGATCATGGAAGGCCTTAGAAAGGGCTCTCCGGTAAAGGAACTTACCGTTGCAGGCAGTCTCCGCCGCTGGAAAGAGACAATAAGGGACATCGATATACTCGCCACTTCCCAGGACCCTCAAAAGGTAATGAGTGTTTTCGTTCATCTTCCGCAGGTAAAAGAAACGCTCATGAAGGGGCCTACTAAATCGAGCGTTGTCACGAATGAAGGGATCCAGGTGGACTTGCGGGTGGTGAGCGGGGATTCCTTCGGGGCGGCGCTGGCTTATTTTACCGGAAGCAAGGAGCATAACATAAGGCTCAGAGAAATGGCTGTTCGGAAAGGACTGAAGATAAACGAATACGGCATCTTCGACGTGACAACAGAAAAGAAACTCGGCGGAAAGCAGGAGGCCGATATTTACCGGATCATCGGGATGCCGTTTATTGCGCCTGAATTGAGGGAGGACACAGGTGAGATAGAAGCGGCACTGGAGGACAGGCTGCCGGAGCTTATTGAAATGAAGGATATCAAGGGTGACCTTCATGTTCATTCAAATTACAGTGATGGAAGCCATGACATCCAGGAGCTTGTTGATGCTGCACGATCCAGAGGATACAGGTATCTTGCGATAACCGACCACTCAAAAGGCCTCGCGGTTGCCCACGGATTGAGTATCGAGCGGATGCTTGCGCAGAATAAAAAAATAAGGGAGATCAATAAAAAGCTGAAAGGGATTACCCTGCTTTCCGGCACGGAGATGGATATCAGGGGCGATGGTACCCTGGATTATCCTGATGAAGTGTTAAAGCAGCTGGATATCGTCATTGCCTCAATACATTCCGGATTCAGGCAGCCGAAAGAACAGATCACGCAACGGATCATATCCGCGATGCAAAATCCGTATGTCTCCCTTATCGCCCATCCTACGGGCAGACTTATCGGAGAGCGTGAAGCCTACGAAGTTGACATGGATGAGGTCTTGAAAACCGCAAAGCAAACCGGAACGTCGATAGAGATAAATGCCTATCCGCTCCGACTTGACTTGAGTGATATGTATATCAGAAAGGCAAAAGAACTGGGTGTATCCTTTGCCATTAACACCGATGCCCATGTAAATTATCAGTTCGACTTTATGCCCTATGGGGTAGGCAATGCAAGAAGGGGATGGCTTGAGAAAGGTGATGTCTTAAATACCTTCACTCATGCCATGCTGATGAAACGCCTCGCAATGAAAAAAACAGTTGAACAATAGCGCACACATGGGAGCATATACCCGTGATGGGGATTTAAGAGAGTAAGATGTTAAGATCAAGGCTTGATGTCTTCCTGACTCCTCATGCCTCTGCGTGTGCGGATTTTATTCATTATCGTGCTCAGGTTGAATTCTTTTAAACATTCTGGTAAGTTAGCGTATCAGGAGCTCGTATTTGAAAAATAATTATTCTGAAAATTCACCACGTGAAAACCCGAAGGGCGGAGATGCCGGTTCGTATCGCGCATGTTCAGGCATTGCGCAGATTGGCCTCTGCCATATGTTTTTTCTCCTGCTGTTATTTTCATGCGCCTCTGCACCGACGGGGGAAGAAGTAAAAAAGGCCGAGGCCCTCAATAGTCTTGGATACGCGTATTTAAACGACGGACAGATAAATGAGGCCTATACAGAATTCCAGAAAGCCCTTGCATTAAATCCCAATAACAAAGAGACACTTAATTATCTGGGGTACATAAGTACAAGATTCAAAAAATATGATGAGGCGGTCTCCTATTACAAGCGGGCAATATCCCTTGATCCGAATTATGCGGAAGCGGTACTCAACCTTGGAGTGACGTATGCGGAGATGGAGGACTGGGATCAGGCAATCAAATACTTTAAGGCCGCATTGAGCAACCCGGTATACAGCACGCCTGCCCAGGCGTATTCAAATTTGGGATATGCGTATTACAGGAAAGGCGATTTTGTGAACGCCGAAAAGTCCCTGAAAGACGGACTGTTGAGAAATCCTGTCTCTCCGATGGCAATGTATATTCTCGGGCTGGTCTATATAGAGACTCATAATGAGAAGGCGGCGATTGAAGAGTTGAAAAAGGCAATCGGGATAATGCCGGATTATACGGACGCTCATTGGGAGCTCGCAAAGATCTATTTCAGAACAGGCCAGAAAGCCAGGGCCCTTAAGCATTTCGAAGTGGTCGCAGCAAAGGACAATAATATGGAGAGAAGAAGAGAAGCATTGATCTATATTGAAAAGCTAAAGTATTAATCAGCATATAAGTATCCCCAAAGAAAATCAATGTAACATATGTTCCTGTGTGAGCCGGGATGTTACGCAGCAATTTTTATATCGATGTGTATAAAAGTATTGACAAAGGCCCGTGCCCGCTGGTATCTTTCATCATTGATGTTTTTTAAACATGATAAGTTCAATAAAAAGAAAGGAATGAATGTATGACCAAAGCAGAACTGATTGATGCAGTGGCAAAAGATGCGGGAATATCAAAGGCTGCTGCTGCAAAAGCTGTTGATTCTTTTACTGGTGCAATATCTAAATCACTTAAAAAGGGAAAGAAGGTAACCCTTGTCGGCTTCGGCACTTTTTCTGTATCAAAGAGAAAAGCAAGAAAAGGCCGCAATCCCAGAACGGGTGAGGCCATCAAGATTCCCGCTGGCAAGACCCCAAAATTTTCCGCAGGTAAGGCCCTCAAGCAGGCAGTAAAGTAATGCGATGATGTCTCAGGGAGTTCCCGCTCTTCGGGATTCCCTGAGATTTTTTAATCATATGCAGTTGTCAGATATTATTCAGAAAAAGTAAACTGAAGCCGCTGAATTGAGGTTGATATTCCCGTCCGGGGATTTACTTCCAGCACGACACAGGATAGCAGCGTGCCTCCTTTAGCGGTTTCAAAACGGACAGGGATATGGGTGAGAAATTTATTAATTATCTGTTCTTTCTTTACCCCTATAACCGAGTCTGACGGGCCTGTCATGCCCACATCAGTGATAAACGCGGTGCCTTGAGGAAGTATTTTTTCATCAGCCGTCTGAACGTGGGTATGTGAGCCTATGATGGCGCTTACTTCTCCATCGAGGTACCACCCGATTGCGGATTTCTCAGAGGTTGCCTCTGCGTGAAAATCAACGAGAATAACCTTTGTCTGCTCCTTGAGGGCGGGGAGCTCCTTTTTTGCAGCCTGAAAAGGGCAGTCCAGGGGCTGCATAAATACCCTGCCGGAAAGGTTCAGCACGGCAATCTTCTCCCCGGCTGATGTTTTCATGACAATGCTGCCCGCTCCGGGGACCTCCCCTGGATAATTGGCAGGCCGCAGTAGCCGGTTTTCCTTTGATATGTAGGTGACGGCTTCTTTTTTGTCCCAGATATGATTGCCTGACGTCAGCACATCAATACCGAGGGAAAAGAGTTCTTCCCCCACAGATTTTGTTATACCAAAACCACCGGCCGCATTTTCAGCGTTTGCGATTACAAAATCAATCTTGAGCTTATTCACAAGGCCGGGAAGCCCCTCTTTTACCGCGTTCCTGCCCGGTTTTCCGACGATGTCGCCAATGAATAAAATTTTCATTTCTCTATAGCGATACGCTGACAGCGCGCGGCTCTCAGCTTATTTCGCGTACTCTACGTACCGGGATTCTCTTATCACGGTGACTTTGATCTGGCCCGGATAGGTCAGTTCACCTTCTATCTTCTTTGCCAGATCCCTTGAAATCTTGGCGCAGGCCTCATCGCTGACTTCCTCCGGTTTTACAATAATTCTTACTTCCCTTCCTGCCTGTATCGCATAAGATTTATTGACTCCCTCAACAGAGGTGGCAATTTCTTCCAGTTTCTCTACCCGCTTGACATAATCCTCGAGGGTCTCCTTTCGTGCCCCGGGTCTCGCCGCAGAAAGGGCGTCAGCCGCTGCAATGAGCGAGGCCTCAACCGTCGTGGGATCCCCTTCGCCATGATGCACCTGTATGGCATTCACGACCTTGGCGTTTTCCCCGAATTTCTTGGCTATATTTGCCCCGATTGACTGGTGCGACCCTTCAACTTCATGGTCAATGGCCTTTCCGATATCATGTAAAATACCTGCCCTCTTCGCAAGCTTCGGGTCTACTCTCAGTTCCCCTGCCATGATACTTGCCAGGTAAGCAACCTCTATCGAATGTTTCAGGACATTTTGTCCATACGAGGTCCTGTACTTAAGTCTTCCCACAAGCTTTACCAGTTCATGGTGTATTCCGTGAAGTCCAAGGTCAAAAATGGCCTTCTCCCCTTCCTCTTTAATCGTCGCGTCAATCTCTTTTCTCACCTTCTCTACAATCTCCTCGATCCTTGTAGGGTGGATTCTCCCGTCGCTGATAAGTCTTTCCAGAGAGATTCGGCCAATCTCTCTTCTTACAGGGTCAAAACAGGAAAGCAAAACCGTCTCCGGTGTATCATCGATGATGAATTCCACTCCGGTGGCAGCCTCAAGTGCCCTGATATTTCTGCCTTCTCTTCCTATGATCCTGCCTTTCATTTCATCGCTCGGGAGGCTCACGGTAGAGATGGTGTGATCACTCACATACTCACTTGAATAACGCTGTACGGCCAGGCTCAGTACCTCCTTGGATTTTCTGTCCGCAGACTCTATGGCCTCGTCTTCAATCCGTTTAGCAATCTTTGCCGCTTCGTATCTGGATTCATTTTCGATCCGGGTCAAAAGCTCTGCCTTTGCTTCCTCAATGCTCATATGCGAAAGCTGCTCAAGCAGCTCGCTCTGTTTTTTTAGAATCGCCTCGTACTCCCGTTCCTTGTCCTGCAAGGCTTTTTCCCGGTTGTTAAGGTCTCTCTCCTTTTTGCCAAAATTATATTCTTTTTTGTCAAACTGGTCTAATTTCCGGTCAAACATCTCTTCTCTCTGCCTTAATCTCTTGTCGAGCTGGTTGAGCTCGGTACGGCGCTCTTTTAATTCCCGCTCTGTCTCGGTCTTTAGACGCAGACTCGCATCCCGGGCCTCCAGCTGGGCCTCTTTTTTTATGGTATCAGCTTCTTTTTGGGCATTCTGCAAAAGATGCTTGGTCTGCCCCTCCACTTCTTCTATTTTTTTACTTGTACTAACTTTATAGTAAAAGTACGCGGATAGGAAACCAACAACGAGCCCTGCAGCCGCAACAACAGTGAGCAATACTGAACTATTCATTATCTGCTCCTCCTTTCACGTAATCTCTGTCTGAATATTTTTTCGAAACCTTCCTCTGATGGAAAAAAGAAGATCTTGTTTTTTGATACATACTGCTGGTCTACGGTGTGTCCTTTATAATTATGCGGATATTTATACCCTGCACCTGCACCCAAACGCGCGGCACCTTTATACCCTGTGCCCTTCAGATGAGCAGGTACCGGGCTGAGTCTCTCCTCCCTTATGTTTGACAAGGCCCTTTCTATGCCGGTAAATGATGCATTGCTTTTGGGCGCCATTGCTATGTAGAGTGCTGCCTGTGCCAACGGAATCCGTCCCTCAGGCATCCCTATTGATTCAACCGCGTGCATTGCTGCCACAGCAAGCTGCAGTGCGTCAGGATCGGCGTTTCCCACATCTTCAGACGCGCAGATAATAATCCTGCGCGCGATATAAAGGGGATCTTCCCCACCCTCTATCATTTTAGCCAGCCAGTAAAGGACCGCGTCGGGGTCTCCTCCGCGCATGCTCTTTATGAACGCTGAAATCGTGTCATAATGTTCGTCTTCACTGTAATAAAGCGATTTTTTCTGCAACACTTCTCTTGCGAGCGCTATGTCATAACTCGTTCGTTCCGTGCTTTTCATGATAAACACACCCATTTCAAGGGCATTCAATGCCTTTCTTGCGTCACCTTCTGAAGCGGTTGCAATGAAGTCCATGGCCTCGGGTTCCAAAGTAATGTTTGATCCTCCATACCCTTTCTCACGGTCCTTCATGGCCCTATCAAGCAGGATCTTGATTTCGGATTCCTGTAAGGGGTTGAACTGAAAGATCATGGATCTTGAAGACAGGGCTGGGATAATGGAAAAAAACGGGTTCTGGGTAGACGCTCCTATCAGTGTCGCTGTGCCGCTCTCCACGTCGGGAAGCAGGGCATCCTGCTGGAGTTTATTAAATCGATGGATCTCATCAACAAACAGGATTGCCCTGTTTGTATCTTTTGCTTTCTTTAATGCCTCTTTGATGTCAGACACTCCTGCGGTAACCGCATTTAAAGATAAAAAGAGTGCCCTCGTTTTTCTGGCTAAAATATGGGCCAGGGCGGTCTTCCCTGTACCCGGCGGGCCATAGAGAATAAGCGAGACAATGGAATCTCTCTCGATGGCCTCCCGGAGAGGTTTTCCATGCCCGAGCAGATGAGTCTGACCGGCAAACTCATCTAAATTGTGCGGCTGCATCCTCCATGCAAGAGGCGCTATTCTGTCTGATTTGAAAAGTTCCATTATATTACCGGTTGGTCCGGTCCCCTCAGACGCAGGGTGCAGAGACTAATGAAAGGCTTTTAACAGAAGGAATCCTACACAGGCGGAAAGAATAATGTATGTGAACATCCGGAATCTATGAGATTAACCTCGTTTAAATCCTCAAGTGATTCAAGGATTTTTGGATAGGACAAAAAATTAATTAATTTTTTGTGAGGTATAGACACGTGCTGGGTGCTTTTATTATTATTCATTTCCGAAAAACCTAAACTGTCAAAGCAAAATATAATAGTCTGTTCTGCTACTGCGAAATTAGGAAACCCACCTTGCCGTGCAAAACAAAAACTTGAATCCCTGTACAACAGGTGGATGCCTTGAAAGCAAGATCAGGCATAATCCCTGAAATTCCAGGGCGCACAACACTTAACTTTCTCTGGCTTCCAGATTCTCGAATGTCGGAAAAAGTTTCTGCTCCTGTCACGCACAAGGCAGGCAAACCTCCCTTTTTTCTCTTTTATAACAGAAAGTAAGGTTATTAATCAAGACAACATATTGCGAGCCGGCTGTTACGGGCTGCAGGCTGGGCTCGCAACAAACGCCCTGCGTACATCACGTAATTTAACCTGATATTACCTTAATGCCGTAATTTGTCAGGATGTTTTTCAACTTTTCCCTGTTTCCACTGCTCATTGGACATAGCGGCAACCGCATGTCATCCTGGATCTTCCCCATCAAGCTGAGGGCGGTTTTGACAGATATGGGGTTGGTCTCTATAAACATCCCCTTGTTCAATGGCTCAAGTTTAAAATGCAGTCTCCTCGCCTCATCAATATTGCCCTCGAGTAATGCCCTGCACATACCAGAGACATCTCTGGGTGCAACATTGGCCGATACGGAGATAGTACCCTTTCCCCCAAGCAGCATTAAAGGGAACGTAGTAAAATCATCGCCAGAGATAACAGTTAATTTATCACCGCACAGCCGTAATACTTCACTTACTTGCGCCATATTCCCTGTAGCTTCCTTGATTGCCACGATATTGTTGATTTCAGCAAGCCGCGCAACTGTCTCGGGGAGGATATTTACCGCTGTCCGGCCCGGGACATTATAGAGAACCTGGGGAATATCGACCGCCTCCGCAACCGCCTTATAGTGTCTGTAAAGACCTTCCTGTGTCGGTTTATTGTAGTATGGCGCCACCAGAAGTGCCCCGTCTGCGCCCATTTCTTTTGCCTTCCGGGTCATGATGATTGTCTCATCTGTTGCGTTGGCCCCTGTGCCGGCAATAACAGGAATCCTGCCATGTACCACCTTAATTGTCACTTCGATCACCCTGTAATGCTCTTCATAATCCAGCGTGGCAGATTCACCGGTTGTGCCGCAGGGGACTATCCCGTTGGTCCCTTCGGCGATATGCCATTCAATAAGTTCGCTTAACGCCTTTTCATCAATTTTGCCGTTTTTAAACGGTGTAACTATTGCAACAATTGATCCTTTAATCATAGTTCCTCCTGAAGATACGGTTTTACAATTATGAACTATCAAGTTTATTGCATCCCTTGAATTAAGGTCAAGAGAAAAAACATACTATCAAAAAAATATCATTTCAGCACATTGAGACTTTTTGATGTGTGCAATGTAAAATAGAACATGGTTTGAAGCATTAATAAAGAATAATGTATATAAAGTAAGATATAATCCACAATATAACATTATAAATTAAGGACTATTGCATGTTTGATCTCGGGACTCAGGAGTTGATCGTAATATTTATCGTTGCATTTCTGGTATTCGGCCCCAAGAGACTTCCGGAACTGGGCAGAACGCTGGGCAAGGGAATCCGTGAGCTGAAACACGCGATGAGAAACGTAAAAGATTCTATTGATGAAGCCGTTCCGGATGTTACAGAAGAGCTGAAGGGGGCACAATCAAGCCTGAGGGACTCAATACATAAATCAATAGAACAGAATCTCAAGGATAAAGAAGACGATAAAGACGATAAAGAGNNACGTAAAAAAAGATACGGACAAAAATGGATAAGGCGCCGCTTACAGAACACCTTGGTGAATTAAGAAACAGAATACTGATATCGCTTATCGCTGTTCTTATTGCGTTTGGCGTTTGCTTTAACTACTCGGAATATATCTTCAGTGTATTAACATCCCCGCTGCATTATACACTTGAATTGTCTTTTGACAATCCTTATATATCATTTATTCCCTCTAAAAACCCCGGTATTAATTTAGTCTTTCTGGCGCCGGCCGAGGCCCTGTGGATGCACATGAAGATAGCTTTTATCAGTGCATTGATTATCACCTCGCCTCTTATTTTTTTTGAAATCTGGAGATTTATTGCTCCCGGTCTCATGGATAAAGAAAAAAAATACGCAATACCTTTTATTATTACCACGACATTTCTTTTCCTGATTGGCGCCCTTTTTTGCTTTATCATTGTACTTCCCTTTGCAATGAATTTTCTTCTGAATTACAAGACAGAAAACCTTCAGCCAATGATTTCAGTAGACAAGTATGTGGATTTTTGCCTGAAATTTATTATGGCCTTTGGTGCGATCTTTGAATTGCCGGTAATACTGGTGTTTCTCACGAGAATGGGTATCGTGACCAATGAATTTCTCGCAAAAAACAGAAAATACGCGGTGCTTATCGCATTTATTGTAGCTGCCGTGCTGACGCCCACCCCTGATGCCTTTAATCAGACCCTTATGGCAGTGCCCATTGTCATATTGTATGAGGTGGGAATATGGGCCTCACGGATATTTAATAAAAAGAAAAAGCCGGAAGGAGAAAAGAAGTGATCTGTGTCCGGAGATCAGGGGAGTGAAGTGACTGAACACGTTGTCATGTGACTAATGATTTGAATTAATTCTTGCCGCTTGCGCCGGCCTTTATTCTTTTGTATTTATCTTCTCCGACACACTCTTTTGCAAAGGCACACCAGTCAAGGCATGTAGGACCAATAAGACGTGAATTCATCTTCCCGCACTTCCTGCATTTTGTCTCTGTCTCATCGGTCCATATTTCCACGTCCGCGCCGCAGTGACGACATTTAATCTCTTCCGGTTTTGGTTGTTTTATATCCTGACTGCCAGGACATTCATTTTTAAACATAACCCCTCTTTCTTTCCTATATAATATTGCATAAGGTAGTCATAATGCTATGATATGAGTCATAAGGAAAGAGTGGAATTATTGTATGGATGTAGTTCATATATTCCCCTTATTATAATATAGACCACAGGTATAATACAGGATATGCCGATGCAAGTATAAGAATGCATTTATGTGCAACATATATATTTCCTGCAAAACCTGTGTAAAAGGTGTACGGAACTATATATATTATTTCTGAAGAGTCTTCCCATCTTGAAAGAGAAAAAGAAAGCAGCAGGCGCGAGAACATCGAAGCTCTGATCAATCAAGCAAAACACGCCTTATGTGTGGCAATGGACTAGCGGCAATATCTGTATTCGATACAAGTAATGCAGCAATTCTTTCGTATCAGACCTTCACCCAGCAATCCGACTCCTGAAGAGATGCATCCAGGATTTCGGTCAATTTCTGTTCAAATGTCGGATTCGTGCTTTTTAATCCTTCCAGCAGTTTCCTGGGGATTTCAACAGTGCATAATTTATCATTTTTTATAAGTTGAAATTTGTACACAATCTCCATGAAAATGTAGAAGATACGAAGCACGATGATTGATCCATCGATTTCCCGGATTTTCTCTTCTACTACATCATATGAAGGCACTTCATGTTTTGTTACCTGGCGATCCATAATTTTCCTTACCTCNNATATTTATGATTTTATATGCTCTTTAGTCGTTTGTCTATTTTTTTATGCGAGATGTGTAAAGGTTCATTGCGTAAAAAAGTCTGTGACATTAACCCTGATCCAGTGGGGATCCCACCAGTATAATGGCGATACTTCATATCCATGGATAAGCAGGCCGAAATGAAGGTGGTCACCTCCGGCCATACCTGTGGCACCTGTCTTGGCAATTATCTCACCCTTTGCAACCTTCTGCCCTTCATGAACTGAAATTGCGGACAGGTGTCCATAGAGGCTCATTACCCCGAGTCCGTGGTCTATAATGATCGTATTGCCGTATATGCTGAGGTCACCGGCAAATCTGATGACCCCTCTGTTGGCAGCTTCCACGGGCGCATTTTCAACAGAAGCAAGGTCATACCCGAGATGCACGCTTTTACTAATAGGAGATTCGTGATAAATGTAGGTCCTCCTGTCTCCGTAGGTGGCCATTACCTTGCTGTTTTTTAACTGCAAAAAACTTCCTTCCCACAGGATTCCCGTTTCTGTCTGTTTTGCAATTTCTCTTAATTTCTTAAGGCTTTGCTGTCTCAATTCTTCGTTTGCTTTTTTAAAGGCCCCTGCAGCGTCAGGTATGTTTGTTTCATTAAGAAGAGGAGAAACCACCCGGTGAATGAATAGGTCATCAACGTGCATAGAAGAAGTTTTATATTTTATCATCTTTAGTCTCGTGGGGAGGGTTCTTATGCTCCGGTTGCCTGCCAGATCAGTTGCTACCGCGTAAAAAACGCTGCCATCGCTTATATCATAGTATGCGGGGAAAAACACATAATACGTATGTACGGTAAGTCTCCCCGCGTGCTGCATTGTGCGTGTATTTTGTCCGGCCGGGTTAGCATTTAAACTCGGTCCAGATGACATGTTGAATGCCTTAAATATCTTGTCTTCCGAGGGGGTAACCTTATCTACAATTTTAATAAACACAGAATCCTCTCCCGAAGCCTTTAGCACAGCGAATCCCCCGGTGCCGGCGGAAATATACGGCGGGGCTGCTACAATATCAATCGTCGGGGGTACAGTATCAATTACGGTTTCAATATCATACTGGACCTTCTTTAGCATTCCGGATTTGGCCTTAATAGTAATGACTGCTTTGCCGTCCTTGATGCCGATATCTTTAGGTTTTACCTGTATTGAGTATGTTTTTTCTTCAGCCTCAGGGGCATCCATTAATAAATCGATTTTTTTGCCTTCCTGATAAATGGATATTTCGAGGGACCGTATATTTTTACCAATAAGGGGAATGGTGTTGTCCGCGGTCAGATAATGAAAGCCCTCTATACCATTAACCGCAGGGGCGGAGATATAAAAAAGTTGATAGGCGGCAAAAGCGATGATACTAATACACAACAGCAAAAGGAGAAGGCCTATTCGGCCAAATCCGCCCCATCTGTTATTATATAACCCACACATGTGTCTCTCTCTTTTCATCATATTAGAAAATCAAATAGCCGTATATTTTGCATTAATCAACATAATAATGCAAGAAAAATATGAATAAAATATGAATAATATGAAAGGGCAGTAATTTCAGAAAAAAATAATCCCCGAACAATAATTCGCCGGGCAGATATATGTAATATTAAAGCCAAAAGTCTGACATCTGGGATAGGCAATAAAAACACAAATAATATTTCATCAATAAATTACTTGTGCTAAGCTGTACCTATCACGATGTAACGATATGAAATATATATAGATTAAATGATCATTCATCATGTTAGTTGCCATGACTGAAATCCACATCTTCAAAAGCATACAACAACTGGCAGAGTTCGCCGTCGAGAAATGGGCAGAGATTTCCCGTTCGGAAGTAAGGAATAAAGGATATGTTTCTATTGCACTGTCAGGAGGTAACACACCCGTAACATTCTATAAGAAACTTTCAGGGGAAAAGGGTTTTCCCTGGGGGGAAACGCATGTGTTTATGGTCGACGAACGTTTTGTCCCTTATGAAAGCGATGAAAATAATTATCATATGATACACAGGACATTATTGCGCCACGTGAATATATCTCCAAAGCATATTCATCCGATACGTACTTCGGGAATATCACCCGAAACCGCGGCGGAACGATATGAGGAAGATATAATCTCCTATTGCAGAACCGTTGGGATACAGCTGCCCCGATTCGATCTGCTATTGCTCGGCATAGGCGAGGACGGTCATACGGCCTCACTATTCCCCGGGACGCCGTCCTTAAAAGAAACAGGGCGTTTGGCAGTTTCAGTGTATCCCCCGGACCCTTCAAAACGCGAAAGGATAACGCTGACGTTGCCGGTAATTAATAATGCGCAGAATGTTTTCTTTATGGCTGAAGGGGCCAGCAAGGCAAAAATTATAAAAGAGGTTGTTGAAGATAAAGACCATATGTTGCCTGCTTCAATGGTCAGACCCTGTGATGGCAGACTGTTTTTTCTTTTTGACGAATGCGCGGGTTCGCTGATATCGGAAAAAAGAAAACAGACAGGGCATAGCGCCGGGCGCTTGTTACCGTGAACGGACCGGGCGATTAGCCCGGATATATTGAATCAAGGAGGATGATATGCCGAAAGTTGACGACAATAAGGAAAATGTGGATGTATGTATGAAGTTTTGCGGCCCATGCCTCACAAACCCTGATATAGAAGGAGAGGCACTGTTCTGTGCACGGGGGAAGAGCAGTGCCCCAAAGGCAAAACAGGGCTGTAATTGCGGGGTCTGTGATGTCAAGAGAAAGTATCTTTGTGAAGGTACCTACTTCTGTATTCAGGGGGCTTGCGAGTGAAGAAATGAGAATTGCTGATATCGCGTTGACATATTCTGAAGTTGTTGCGCACGCGATAATTAATTATGGGTATATGATAATTAAGGAATGATGGACGCTGTTGACATTAACCTGATATTTTAGTATCCTTTTAAACGAATAATATCAATAAGGTCGCAGGTCAATTAAGGTATGTTTAAAAAATTCCTTCCACAAGAAACCGATTTCTTCAGCATGTTCGAAAAAGCGGTACTGAACGTGAATAAAAGCGCGTGCCTTCTTGTCGAGATGATGGAGAATATGGCAATTGGCGAGGCCAAGGCAAAAGAAATTTTCGAAGCGGAGCAGGAAGGAGATATGCTCACTCATGAGGTGATGCGGAAACTGAACAAGACCTTTCTCACTCCTGTCGACAGGGAAGATATTCATGCGCTTATCTGCCGCATTGATGATGTAGTTGACTTGATCTGGGCCTCTGTGGACAGGGCAGTGTTGTTCAAACTGGACTCGGCTCCTCCCGAGGCTGTTGACCTCTGCAAAACACTGCGTGAAACTACAGGCTTTATTATAAAAGCCGTCGGCTGCCTTAAGGACAAAAAGTATTCATATATCCAGGAGTACTGCATTGAAATAAACAGGCTCGAAAACAGGGCGGACAGGATCTTCCGGGAAGCCCTTGTCAAGCTCTTTGATGATATCAAGGACCCCATTCTTGTCATAAAGTGGAAGGAAGTCTATGAACACCTCGAAGATGCAAGTGATGCCTGTGAAGATGTGGCCAACATCCTCGAAAGCATAGTCCTGAAACATGCCTGAGACTATAATAGTCCTTGTTATTGCGCTTGCCCTTCTTTTTGAATTCAGCAATGGATGGAACGATTCTGCCAACGCGATTGCGACTGTCGTATCAACGAGAGTGCTGACACCCCTACAGGCAGTTATTCTTGCCGCGAGCATGAATATTGCCGGTGCATTTTTTTCAACTGCGGTTGCCGTCACTATCGGCAAGGGGATGGTCAACCCCTCGGATATTACCCAGGTCGTTGTTGCATCCGCATTGCTGGCCGGTTTCCTGTGGAATGGATGCATGACATTCATTGGCCTGCCGGTCAGCGCTTCACACGCCCTGATCGGCGGCATAATAGGCGCAAGTGTTGCCCATCTCGGAGGCTTTGACAAGCTAAATCTGGAGGGACTTACCAAGATATTTATTGCATTGCTGACGTCTCCCGTATTTGGCATAATCATCGGTTATTTTTTCATGAAATTGCTTATAAGGCTTTTTTGCAACGCCTCTCCTGGCTCAATTAATAAATACTTCGGACGGTTACAGATTATATCAGCAGGTTTTATGGCGTTCAGCCACGGCTCAAACGACGCCCAAAAAGTCATGGGGGTTATCACTCTGGCGCTTGTAAGTGGCGGGTATTTAAGCAGTGTTCAGGTCCCTTCGTGGGTAATATTAATGTGTGCGCTTGCCATGGGCCTCGGAACCGCGGCTGGTGGCTGGAGGGTAATCAAAACGCTTGGTCATCATATGTTGAAGCTGCAGCCGGTCCACGGATTTGCCGCTGAGACCTCGGCCACAGCAGTTATTCTCGGGGCCAGTGCCCTGGGGCTTCCTGTAAGCACAACCCATGTTATTACCACGAGCATAATGGGAGTTGGTGCAACAAAGAGGATTTCAGCGGTACGATGGGGCGTGGCAAAAAAGATTGTCCTCGCATGGATATTTACCCTGCCGGCAACATTTTTATTAGCGTGGGTTACTCAGAAGGTATTGTCTGCATTCTTTTAATGGTCGTTATGCCTGCCTTCAGGCGGTATCCGGCTCAGTACGGAAAACCTATCGTTACGGTATACAGGGCCGGTTACTCCGGAATCATGCAAGTGATACCCTTCCCTCCCGGAGAATCCGCGGCGGGGCAACTGTAACATCCACGATGGTCGACGGTTTGCCACCCGGAGATCTGCCTGCATCGATGATTATGTCTACCCTCGCACCAAAATAATCGAGTACTTCGTGAGCCGTCTCCGCAGGGGGCTCCCCTGAGGGATTTGCACTTGTGGCCGTAATCGGTGATCTGAGGGCCCGTGCAAGAGAGAGGGCGGCGCTGTCGCCGGGGATCCGCACTGCAACATTGCCCGTACCTCCGGTCAACAGGGGGGACACACCTTCTCTCGCGTTAAATACAATAGTCAACGGCCCGGGCCAGAAGCGTTCTATCAGGTTCTTCGCCAGATCGGGAATGTGTTGTGCAACGGACAACAGAACGTCTGTATCTCCCACTATCAACGGCATAGGCTTTTCAGGGGGCCGGCCCTTTAGCTCAAAAAGTTTTTTAAGGGCATTGTCATCAGAAGCCAATACCCCCAATGCATAAAAACTCTCCGTGGGATAGGCGATAATCCCCCCTTTATTCAATATACGGAATGCCTCCGCAACAATTTGATCCAGACGGTCCTGTGTATAAGATAAAACTGTCATGGTCAATTCTACCATAGAAGCTTTTATACATTGACTAACATTCTCTATATTCATAAAATAATGTCACTGTTTTGTGACTGCGTGTTGAAACCAGCATGACGTACGCTTGATAACTCTTAACGATACGGTGGTGAGAAGGAGACAACATGAAGAAATTTAGCAAGATCATTTTCTTACTAAGCACCCTCTTTATTCTCTATGGCTGCGCCGAGATCTTACTGGTTGGGATCGGCGCCGGGGCGGGAGTTACGTCATACATGTATGTTGACGGCCGTGTAGCAGTTGAATATCCGATCGATTATGACAGGGCCTGGAACTCAACCAGGAGAGCACTTGATAATTTTCAGATAAGCATATCAAGCAGCACGAATGAAAACGGCGTAGGGATGTTTGATGCGGTGCGTAAAGACGGGAAGAAAGTATCCGTGAAACTGGTAAAAAAAGTAAACGACATTACCGTAATCGCGATCAGGGTCGGAACATTAGGCGACAAGCTTGAGGCCCAGAAACTTCACAATGAGATAGTCGCTATAGCAGGCATATAGGGATTATTCAATACTGTTCAAATAAGACAATACCTTGTGTTGTGCTTTCCTGAATCCTTCTTTCTGGAGATCATTCATTAACTCAGGGGATGCTAATGATTGAAGAAATTTCTCTCGTTTCCGGGCATGTACTATTTTCTTCATGGCGCGTTTTCGGACCGTTTCCACAAATCTCAGGTAAAGGGCAAATTCATGGCTGTACTTCCTTTCGATCTCCTTTCTTATTGCCTTTGATACCGCGGGACTGGCCCCCTCAGTTGATATCGCAATAGTTAAAGGCCCCCGTTTCACTAGGGACGGGACTATATAATTCCCCTCCGAGGGCATATCCACGACATTTATCAGATACTTCGCATCCCGTGCGATTCGGGTATTCAGCACATCGGAGGAGGTTGCTGCAATAACAATAAATGCGCCTTGAAGGTCTCCTTTTCTGTAATTTCTTTTGATATGCGAAAGCAGGCCTTTTTCCGCTAATTGTCTTATGCTATTTGTAATGTCGGGGCTTACCAGAGTTACGGAGGCGCCTGCGTTTACCAGGAGACGCACCTTTCTTTCTGCAACCTTGCCGCCGCCTACTACTACAGCTTTTTTGTCTTTAAGATTAATAAAGGCAGGATAATATTTCACTTTTTCTTGTCAAACGAATCAATAAGTTTTTTTGATTCAACAGAGAGCTCTGTGGACGGGTATTTTTCTATCAGGGCAGTCAAATTGTTTATAGCTTCATCTCTTTGTCCAAGTTTTTCATATGAAAGACCTGTATAATACAGCGCTTCCGGAACTTTACTCGTATCAGGATAGTTTTGGATCATCCCTTTGAATCTCCCGATTGCGGCACTATACGATCCCTTTTTGTAATAGAAATTTCCTACATAAAATTCGTACTCGGCCAGGAGGTTTAAACACTCTCTAATCCTCGCGTCTATAATATCCATATAGGGATTTCTCGGATAGCGTTTTTGCAGCTTTTCAAATTCATCAAGCGCCCTTTTTGCCCACGAATAACCGATGTCAACAGTCTTTATCCTTTCAAAAAAACACGTTGCCACCCTGTACTGTGCATACGACGCATATTTATGATGAGGATATAAGTCGAGAAAAGATTCATATTCGACAACCGCCTCATCATATGATTCAGCTTCATAATATGTGTCTGCAATACGTAATCTGGCTAATATGGCGTAATTTTGTGAAGTGTCTTTGGTTTTAATCGTCTCTAAAATTCCTCGTGCTTCTTCGTAGTTCTTTTCTTTGATCAATTCATTTGCCTTATTGAATGACTCTTCCGGGACAAAAAGAGGTTCTTCTTTCATTGCTGTTTTATCGGTGGAGCAGGACAGAACAGACAAGATCAGAATAAGATATAAAAGATATTGGCCGGTTGCGGAGTGTTCTTTTTTCATTTAATATGATGTAGATCCTCTGGATGATAATTTGATTAATTTTATATTAATAAATACTTTTAAATCAAACAATCAATCAGGCTTGGAATTTAATATGCGTATTTGTTATATTATCAAGTCTAATGCAGTCTTAAAAGAGAGCGGGCGGATAGCTCAGTTGGGAGAGCACAGCCCTTACAAGGCTGGGGTCACAGGTTCGAGCCCTGTTCCGCCTACCATTTAAAGACAGGAAGTAGTGGTGAGAGATGAGGATTCAAGACTCAGGGTTATCTCGTGTCTTACTAACTGCTGATACATAACAAGATCATGGGGTGGTAGTTCAGTTGGTTAGAACGCCGGCCTGTCAAGCCGGAGGCCGCGGGTTCAAGTCCCGTCCATCCCGCCATTCTTTTATATCTTTGGGGACATGAGATTGCAATTCCGCCATAGTATTGCTTCCCGCGTTGTTTCTTATATTCTGTCTGGAAATTAAATTGTCCGGAAGAAATGAAGGGCATGATTGAGTTCCTGGTTGATTGCCACGCCCTTTATAGCGATGGTGTCATAATGACTAAAAGATGTTACTAAAACGACACAATAACTATACAGCAAACCAGCTAAATATTATTAAAAACATAGTGTTAAGACAGGCAGTAAAATTGCAATCAAACAGTATGAGGAATAAACAGTAGCTTGATAAATAAAAAGTTATTGGCCGAATTAAAGGAGTTGCACGAACATAGGGGTGTTATCACAAAATCGCAGATAGAATATTCAAGGACAGAAATCAGGGCATTACAAGACATACATCCATTAATAAAACCCGCCGAAGAAATAAGGCACTCACATTGTAGAACGCTTGAGAGTTATATCTCAGTGAGCGTCCCGTCAATCGATACCAATGAAGAAGCAGCATCTCCCTTTTGATCTTATTCACACACCTGGTTAAGTAGACTTTAGACATATGCAGGCCCGGCGTTTGATATAATGATGGGTAACTCCGGGTGAAATCAATAACAACATCTTAAAAAAATGACGAAAAAAATACGTGCATTTATCGCATGCCTGCTGTTTCTGCTGTTGTTCATCAATTCCCTTTACGCGATGGAAATGGATTCCACACGGAGTGAAGAAGTCATTGTCCGGTTTGAAAAGCCGCTCGTCAGGGTTGCCCGGGAAGTAATCAGGCTTTATCCATCGGTGAGGAGTGAAATCGAAGAGACCTTTAAGTCGCCGCTTGCCTTTATTCCTACGGTGATGCTCATCAGGGACAGAAATACCTTTCAGAACATTATAGGTAACAGCCCTGTCGTTGCTATTGCGATGTCCGGGGAAGATCTCATCATTATCGATAATTCAAGGATGAAGTCCTATCCGTTCACACTTAAAGTCACGCTGAAACACGAACTCTGCCACCTCTATCTGCATCATTATATCAAAGAAGGGAGTCTGCCGAGGTGGCTCAATGAAGGGATTTCGCAATGGGTGAGTGACGGCATAGCCGAACTTGCAATAGGTAAAAATACCAATATCCTTAAACAGGCAGCATTATCAGACACTTTGATACGGCTTGATGATATGACGGAGACATTTCCGGGGGACGAGCGGTCGCTGCTGCTGGCATATGAAGAAAGCAAAAGCATGGTTGAGTATATTGTCGGAGAATTCGGTCCACAGGGAATAGTACAGGTCCTGAATGTGCTGCGACAAGGCTCTGATATCGACAGTGCATTCCGTTTCGGCACGGGTGTTTCTCTCTACGAACTTGAAAAGAGATGGCACGGACACCTCAAGAGACAAACCACATGGGTTATCTACATGAGTGATCACCTGTACCAGTTGCTTTTTGTCTTTGCAGCCTTGCTTCTCACGTATGCATTCATAAGGGTCATGATGAAAAAAAGGGAGTATAAGGATGATGGCGACCATGCAACTGACATCCCCGAAGAGTGATACATGATGATTACGCAAAAATACTGGAATGCTCTGCTTCAGACTGAACATTGATACATTCCGGGGGATACATTTTATTCATCTGATAATCGGTGATGCCGTGCGGTCAAAGGGATTTGTTCGCATGGCGAGTGAAAACAGATAGGGGTAATTATTTTTCAGATACCTCATATATTCCAGCCATTCCTTGACCAGCAGGCCGTACACCCGCTTGATATCCCCGCCAAGGTGTTCATAATCAGTATCAGGCAGGGTGGTTGTATCGTCCCTGTTTGCCAGTTCTTCGGTGAGGTGAAACATCGCCCTGAGTAATTCAGTGAACGCCTCATGTTCCAGCATGACCGGGTTTTCAAGGAGACGCAGAAAGAGACCTCTTTGATCTGTAAGATAATTTCGCAGTTTCTCCAAATCAATTTTTCTGATATCTACCGTATAATTATATCCTTTGAGGCGTTTTTTGAGATTAGTAAAGTCGTTATCAGCCCAGTTGCCCGTTACAATAAGCTCATTTCTGATATTGTTCAGTTTTGGATCGAAGTCCGAGAAATATGCTAATATTTTGGTCCCTGCCTCACTGAAGAACATTTCTATTACCATATTTAATTTCTCTAACTTTGCCTTTTTTTCCTTCTCCTCAAGCAGTTTGTGGATTATCATGGTAACGAGAAGAACCTCAATGGGAACAAAGGCAATATCGCCGAGCAAATAAATAAAGATATGGTGTGCATCCTTAAAAATGACATAGTGCAGGGAATAAAATAATGCAGACAATGCCACCAAAGATGAGCCTAAAAGAATCTGCCAGCGGGCATGTTTCATCAGATAACCTCCGCATCTGTGTTATTGATTATGAAATAATATGATTATAAAGAATAAAAGTGAATTAAAAAAGAATTAATTTCATCAAACATGTTTCACTGGCATTGTCACATGTAATCAGCTCGTCATAATAAAGGCCTGAATGAATTAATACGGATTTTCTCCTGGTTCATACGCGGCTGTCAGCACTCTTACACATCAACAAGTTAACGTGAAAACCATTACGCAATTCTCATGATAGGATTGAGCTTACAAATTAGGGAAATAAGAGAAACTATTGGGTATAGACTAAAACAATTTGCAATACAGCATTTTCTATGACCACTTGATTTTTCCCTCTAGCTTAAGTTATTGTTAACAACTCTCTAATTACTACATCCTTAAAATGCAGATATTGAATAGAGGATGTTGACCACTGATTTAAAAGGTTATTTCCTGCCTAAGAGCCCAACCTTTACTTCAGCCATGTCCCCTAAACATGGTCAACATCCTCTTTAATTTTTATTGTTCCCTCGTCCAAGAAACACGGTAAGTAGGGTTGCCCCATATCGTTGACTCATTAAGTCACCTGGTGTGAAAAACTTGTATCGATACAAGTGATATCCGCAATGTGCAGCAGGACATTGAGGTTTTAGACCCATCAACTGTTATGCACCATTTTTTACCTTTCAATATGTGTCTTACTCAGCAGGGGGAAAAGACGTCACCGAAGATTTCCAAAAGAGCCTTGTCTTTCACGGGCATAACATTTTATCATTAATGAATTTTTTCGGAACAGGATTGAATAGCGGGTCAATAGTCAGGCCTGACCGCCAGCAGCGCGTGGGAACGTCAACCTACTCATAATTATGGTAAAACCTGAATTTGAGCAGTTCGGAATAACGAAAGAGCAGTGTGATCGCATTTACGCAAAAAAAGAAAAAATACGGAATTACACGTTCGGTATCAGTTCAGCAACCGGTATCCTTGCAGGAATTGTTTTCGGTATATATCTGTCGAAAGGGCTTTATGAAACTGTGTTATTTATTCTTTTCTTCGGCTGCTTCCTCGGCAGTCTGTTCGGAGGGATTTTCACCATGAGTGTAGTTGCACTCTATATGCTTCTCCTGTATATCTTCTCTCCAGCGTACCGAAGCTGCATACAGTGTCGTTCTGCAAAATCCAAAGCGAGGCCACACGCGGGGTAGGGGCGTTATATGCTAGGCCCCTGCGGAAATTACGTGATGATAGCTCGGTCGTTTTTTTAAAGGGGAAAAACTGGGCCACGGGATGATATATTCATCACACAGGGACTCAATACGCGCTTGAAGTTCATCGGGATGCAGCAGTGTATCAGGCAGCGTATCTCCTCGCATACTGGCACGGTCAATTTTCTTTAGAAGCTCTACCACCGCGTGGTTTATTATCCTGTCAGGCAACGATGGAGGCGCATTTTTAATGAGCAGGCACTCGGTAGACCATATCTCATCTGAGGGGGGCAGGTCCTCGCACTTGTATCCCTGGATTGGCCTTGCATTTGTTCCCTGTTCAATTGCGAGGGCCATAATGTCATATTGTATAAGTTGAAGCCCCCGGATGGCGGGATTTGACATGGGATTATGCCGTCCTTTTGTTATGGGAGTAAAACGGTCAACATTAACTCCGGAGCAGCAGACTACATCCCCGCTAGCGCTGTTCTCAGCAGGCCTGATGACAAAATAGAGGAAATCATTGATGTACTCGCGTGACAGTTCTGTTTTCATCTTTTCACCTCCGCAGGTATAAATAATGGTTTCTGTTAAAACTTCTCGGTAACGTAGCAAAGATATTCTCCCTTAAGCATACGTAGCTAGTGAAAATTATTCTATGACTTACATCATATTGAAGGAATGATTGTATGAGGAATTGCTTGGCGGGATGGATGATGCCAGTTTTTCCCCTGCTCTCTTATGCGGTAATGCCACACACAGCACGTCTTTCTGTATGTGATAGATTACTGGCAGGATATCACGTTGTGAAAAAAACGGTAAGATTGGGCTTATGAACGTGGTTCGTAAGGTGACGGAAATATGTAAGACAATGAGGGGAAGTCAACCACTCAATCCGTAATAATCTTTTTATCTATCCCGTACTTCTTCAATTTATGTCGGAATGATCTGAAGGTAAGATTAAGGAGTTTTGCGGCTTCTGTCTTGACCCCGTTAGTCTTTTCAAGGGCCTTCAGGATATAGGCCTTTTCTGTGTCTTCCATCAATTTATCGATGTCCATGCCACCTTCGGGCACAACGACTTTTTCAGCCTTTGAGCCCGAGCTTATTTCATCAGGCAGGTGCTCTATATTTATCACTTCGTTATCACACAGAAGGAGTGTTCTCTCAATAATATTTTCGAGTTCTCTTACATTACCTTTCCACCGATAGTTTTTGAGCAGTTCAATAGCCTCTTTCGAGAAGCGCTTCTTGTCACCCGCAAATTTTATCAGGAAATGATCCACAAGGAGAGGGATGTCATCCCTGCGTTCCCTCAGAGGAGGTATTTTAACGGACAACACATTGAGCCTGAAGTAAAGGTCTTCTCTGAAAAGCTTCTCCTCAATCAGCTCCTGCAGGTTTTTGTTCGTGGCTGAAATTATCCTCACATCAACATTCAGGTCAGATACCCCTCCGACCCTGCGGAAAGGGTCTCCTTCAATAACCCTCAGGAGTTTGGCCTGCAGGCTCATCGGCATTTCGCCTATCTCATCAAGGAAAAGTGTGCCATCATTTGCGAGTTCAAACAGGCCCTGCTTGTTAGACGCCGCGCCTGTAAAGGCCCCCTTCATATAGCCGAACAGTTCGCTCTCAAGAAGACCCTCGGGGATAGCCGCGCAGTTTACGGCAACAAAGTGGTTATCTTTTCTCGGACTGAGACTGTGAATCGCCTTTGCGACCAGTTCCTTGCCTGTNNCTGGCATTGCTTTCAGCGGTCTTTGAGATGACGGAAAACAATGTCTGCATGGACGGGCATTTGCCTATGATGTTTTCGAGTGAAGGCGGTTTTAACTGCTGTTTAAGGAGTGAAACGTCCTTCTGGAGCTTTTGTTTCTCCAGGGCGTTTTTTACAACAAGCCGGATATTATCCAGCTGGAACGGTTTCTGGATATAATCATAGGCCCCGAGCTTCATCGCCTCCACAGCAGAATCAGTAGTGCCGAATGCGGTAATTATTACGACAATAGTGTCAGGGGTTATTTGTTTTACATTCTTCAGGAGTTCCAGTCCGCCGACCTTGGGCATTTTCATGTCAGTAATAATGAGGTCAAAGATGTCTTTTTTTAGAGTGTCTATTGCCTTTTCCCCGTTTTCCGCAACCGAGACGCCGTAGCCCTCGCTTTTAAGGAAGATTTCGAGTATCTCCCTCATGCTTTTTTCGTCGTCCACAACCAGGATATTACCCTTTATTTTTTTCATACCTGTTTTCCTGACAGCAGGAGGACGGTCATGATGTCTCAACCGGGAAGATCACTCTGAATGTCGTGCCCCTTCCGATGCCCCCTGATTCAACCGCTATTTTCCCTCCATGTTCTTCCGCTATTTTCTGGGCAATGGAGAGACCGAGTCCCGTCCCTTTCTCCTTTGTCGTAAAAAAAGGATAAAAGATCTTGTCTATGTCGCTCTTGCTTATTCCTGCACCATTGTCTTTAAAAATAACTTCCACCGAATTATTATTAGACCTAGAATAAATATCGATATCCCCTCCCTCAGAGACGGCATCCATGGCATTTATTCCAAGATTCCAGAATACCTGCTGTATCTGTTTGGAATCACCATTGATAAATAAGCTGCCGTCTAATGTTGTGGATATTGTAACATTTTCCCCTTTTGATTCAGAACGTTGTAACAGTGTTACCACATTCCTTAACGACTCATGGAGGTCAAAAGGCTTTTTGTTTAACTCCTGCGGTCTGGCGTAAAGCAGAAAGTCCGTGATAATGCCATTGAGCCGGTCCATCTCTGAGAGGGCTATCGTCATGAGGTGGTCGGCATGCTCCTGAGAAACCCTTTTTTCGCGCAGCATCTCAATAGCACCCTTCAGTGATGCAAGCGGATTTCTGAGTTCATGGGCAATTGAAGCGGACAACTCGCCGATAAAGGCCCATTTCTCTTTTCTTTTTACTTCTGCTTCCATGGCCTTCAGCTCTGTCAGGTCCTGAAAAACGCCAATCTGTCCTATCGTGTTGCCTGAGGCGTCTTTGAGCTTTGAGATCCGCATTCCCACAGGGAATGTTTCACCATCGCGCTGTATCTCCCCTTCCACCCTTTCCAGTGCCGGCTGATTAGTGCTTATGAAGGGGAATATCTCCTCTGTGGTCTTGCCTGCAACATCGGGATGACTCAGTTTAGTGATTTCCTGGGCGGCGGTGTTAAATGAAATGATCCGTCTGTTCATATCTGTTGTAAAGATCCCGCTTGGCATGCTTTCTATAATATATTTACTGAAGGCCTTCAGATCGCTTAAGACCACGTCTCTTTCCTTAAGGCTCTGCGTGGCCATGTGTAATTTTTCAGACAGATATCCGCTCAGATAACCGACAAGATAGTACGCCGTGAAGTGCGCGAATATATTGTAAAAAAAATCTTTCTCTGAAAGGGCGGTGTCCGGAGAAATCAAGATAATTTTATATAACTGCAGGTCCAGGAGGAGACCGTAGAATATACTGCTCAATGTAGCGGCTACAAAACATGCACGCCTGTTAAGGATGATTCCTGCTGAAATTATGCTTAATGGGTACATAAATGAAAACTGGCTTTCTATCCCCCCGGTCATGTAGATGAGCATTGTTTCTGCCACAATATCGATCATAATCTGTATATATGCGAAAGCAGTATATTCGGACTTTGTCTTCATCCGGCGCATAATAAGCGCATACACAATGGTAAGAAAATAAAGGGAGGCTATGAAATAGGACAGGTGTTGCGGACTGGATAATTTGTCATACCCTATCCTGAATATATAAAACGAATCAAGCAGGATGGTCACGATTACCACCCTGATGTATATTAGGGCGTTTACCCTCTTTATCAGGTCAGTCTGCATGATTGTTTAAGATAGCCCATTTATTGGAATTATGCCACTCTACTGATTACTTGAGGTATCTATATGTCGAGACCTGTATTCTTACTTACTGGTACTCAGGATATTAAAAAAAGAAATGAAGAAGATGCGAAGTCGAGAATCTGGGAAAAAGTATTTATACGCCCCCCCCGTAAATGCTCAACTTCACATCTTCTTCATTTCGGTACTTCTCAGAATCATTTAATGAGAGTTATAAGCTTAAATATAGGCAGATACATTGCCACTACTATGAAACCTACCGTGCCCCCGAGAAAAACCATGAGTACCGGCTCTATCATTGAAGTCAGGGCGGTGACGGCGATATCAACCTCGTCGTCATAAAAATCCGCGATCTTATCAAGCATGTTGTCAAGGGCGCCGGTAGACTCTCCGACTGCTATCATCTGATTAACCATTGGCGGGAACACCTTTGCCTGTGACAGCGGTTCGGCGATGGTTTTCCCTTCTGAGACCCCTTGCCTGACTTCCATTACGGCCTTTTCAATGACCTTATTGCCCGCTGTTTTGGCAGTTATGGTCAACCCGTCAAGTATAGGCACCCCGCTGCTTATAAGAGTCCCCAGTGTCCGCGTAAATTTGGCAACGGCGACCTTTTTAAAGAGGACGCCGACAACGGGAAGCATTAAGATTATTCTGTCGGTAATTTTACGGCCTTTCTCGGTCCGCCTGAACTGAGTGATGAATACTATGGTCCCTATAATAATTGCCAGACTGATGAGCCCTCCGGTGCCGGCGAGAAAATGGCTCAAATTAATAATGAACTGTGTCGGAGCGGGAAGGTCTCCGCCGAGCTGCGCGAACATCTTGCTGAAGGTAGGCACAACAAAAACCATAATAATAACGATTACCAGAACGGCGACGGTTATGACGACAGCGGGATAAACCATAGCCCCTTTCACTTTGCGTTTGAGATTCTGTGCCTTTTCTATATAGGTGGCGAGTCTGATGAGGATGGTGTCAAGAATACCTCCGGCCTCTCCGGCTCCTACCATGTTTGAATACAACTCAGAAAATATCCTCGGATACTTCTTTAAGGCATCAGCGAAGGTAGAACCACCTTCAACGTCATTCTTGATTTCACCTATAATGCTTGCAAACGCCTTGTTTTCCGTCTGTTTTGATAGGATTTCCATGGCCTGCACAAGGGGAAGTCCGGCGCCGATCATGGTGGCGAACTGTCTTGTAAAGACGACAAGGTCTTTATCTTTTATACTCCCTGCCCCGCTGCTGAAAAGAGGCTTTGCCTTCTGGGATATGCTGCTCGGGATTATGCGCTGTTTTCTCAGGTACGACTGCACCTCTTGCTTGGATGCCGCGGTAAGCTCCCCTCTGACTACATCGCCTTTTGCAGATTTCCCCGTCCATTTAAATACTGTTGCCATTTTATCTCCCTCTTCCCACCTCAGAAGATGCCCTCTGCATCATGGTAAGCAATTCATCCGGCATGCTGGATTTGGTCAGGGCGTCCTCGTAAGATAGTTCACCTTTTTTATATAATTCAAAAAGAGACTGGTTCATTGTCATCATCCCGAACTTGGCCTGGCCTGCCTGCATCATGGAATATATCTGGTGAGTCTTGTCTTCCCTGATGAGATTTCTGATCGCCGGAGTAGGGACAAAGATTTCAACTGCGAGTACCCTTCCTTTTCCGGATTTTCTCGGGATGAGCTGTTGGGCTATTATCCCCTCCAGAACAAAGGAAAGCTGCACCCTTATCTGTTCCTGCTGATGAGACGGGAATACGTCGATAATCCTGTTTATTGTCTGGACGGTGCTGTTTGTATGCAGCGTGGCAAAGGTCAGGTGCCCGGTCTCTGAAACAGTCAGCGCTGCCTCTATGGTTTCAAGGTCTCTCATCTCACCGATGAGCACGATATCCGGGTCCTGTCTCAGGACGTATTTTAATGCGTCCTTAAAGGATGCGGTGTCAGCATTGACTTCTCTCTGGTTGACGAGACAGTTTTTATGAGGATGCAGAAATTCAATCGGGTCTTCAACGGTTATGATATGTTCATGACGTTCACTGTTGATCTTATCAATAATGGCTGCCAGGGTTGAAGATTTACCGCTTCCTGTAGGGCCTGTCACCAGGACGAGCCCCCTCGGTTTTTTGGCAAGGTCGCTGACAATGGGAGGAAGCCCCAGTTCCCTGAAAGACTTTATCTGAAAGGGAATCGTTCGGAAGGCCCCTGCCACTGCTCCACGCTGCATAAATATATTGGACCTGAAGCGGCTTAGTCCTTTGACCCCGAAAGAGAGATCCAGTTCGTTATTCTCCTCAAATTTATGTTTCTGGGTGTCCGTGAGAATGCTGTAGCATAAAGATTTAGTCTCCGCAGGAGAAAGATTTGCATTGTTGATGGGAAGAAGTTTACCATCAACTCTTATCCGGGGAGGTGTCCCGGTGCTTATATGCAGGTCCGAGGCATTCTTTTCGATCATAACCTTCAGTAAATCGTATAAAGTAGACATCATTCGCTCCTCAATATCACTGTAATGAGTTTGACTATGTTCTTAATCGACATTTGCCTCTCCAATCTTTAATCTGTATATCAATTAGTTATTTTTTGATTAATCCGCAAAGGATACCTTTAACACCTCTTCGATTGTAGTCACTCCTTCCTTGATCTTTGTCAGGCCGCTCATACGCAGGGATTTCATTCCCGATTTTATCGCTCCCTTTTTAAGTTCTGTTGCCGTGGCGCCTTTGACAATCATTTCCTTTAACTCCTCTTGCACCGGCATGACCTCATACAGGGCTATCCTGCCTTTGTACCCGGTCCCTCCGCACGTCTGACAGCCCTTACCCTTTAAAATTTTAAATGTGCCGACCTCATCTTTTGCAAAACCGATATCGACGAGAATATTTTCAGGGACTTTTTCCTCTTCTTTGCATTGTTCACAAATCTTTCTGCAAAGCCTCTGGGCGAGGATTAATACAACCGAGGCGGAAACAAGGAAGGGTTCAATTCCCATATTTAAAAGTCTTGATATGGTGCTTGGCGCATCATTGGTGTGAAGGGTGCTCAATACAAGGTGTCCGGTAAGAGCGGCTTTAACGGCAATTTCCGCTGTCTCAAAGTCCCTGATCTCACCGACCATAACGATATCAGGGTCCTGCCTCAGAAATGATCTCAGGGCTGACGCAAAGGTAAGGCCTATGTCTTCCCTGACATATACCTGGTTTATGCCTAAAAGGTTATATTCCACAGGGTCCTCTGCGGTCATAATATTTACGTCCACACTATTAATCGTACTCATGGCCGAATAAAGCGTCGTGGTTTTGCCGCTCCCGGTAGGGCCGGTTACCAGCACCATTCCAAAGGGGGAATGAATTGCTTTATCAAAGTCCTTTAATGCCTTTTCTTCAAAGCCAAGTTTAGTGAGATCAAGATTCAAATTGCTTTTGTCAAGGATTCTCATAACGATCTTTTCACCGAAGAGCGTGGGCAGGGTCGAAACACGGAGATCTACCGTTCTGTCCTTTACCTTCAATTTGATCCTGCCGTCCTGAGGAAGCCTCCTCTCGGCAATATCAAGCTCCGCCATGATCTTTAACCGCGATGCAAGCGCGGCCTTTAACCTTATTGGCGGCTGCATTATGTCATACAGCGTCCCGTCAACCCTGTAGCGGATTCTGAATGCTTTTTCATAGGGTTCCAGGTGAATATCACTGGCGCCTCTTGTTATGGCTTCACTGAGTATCAGATTAACGAGTTTTACTACCGGGGCCTCATCGACGGCGCTTTTCAGATCGTTCATGTCGACGTCGTCATCTTTGTCCTGAATGAGATCAAGATTATCATTGTCCAGGTCTATGCCTTTCATGGCCCCCTGCAGGTCCGACTGCTCATAGTAGGTGGAGATCACTTCTTTTATCGCGGATTCCGAAGCGACAATGGGTTCCACTTCGTATCCTGTCATAAATTTCACATCATCAATAGCAAAGACATTCGAAGGGTCCGTCATCGCGAGTTTCAGCGAAGCGCCGTTTTTTGAAATGGGACATATCTGATACTTATTTGCTACTTCATAGGGAATAAATTTAATAATGGCGGGGTCTACGTCCTGGGGCGTAAGCGAGATGGCAGGGACCCCATATTGTTTACTGAGAAAGTCCACTAAAGAGTCCTCTGTTAAATAACCCAACTTAATAAGGTTGGACCCTGCCCGGCCACCCTCTTTTTTCTGTAATTCAAGTGCCTTGTTTAACTGGGCCTCCGTAATAATTTTGTTATTGACAAGCAATTGTCCAAGTTTCTCAGCCACTGTTTATATAGACCTCTAATCCTGCTTTTATATCAGATAATGCAAGGCATAACTGTGATCTCAATCGCAATAGATAAGAATATTATCTTTGCAAGTATGTAATCGGCAGGTACATGGGAAAACTGAAGCATAGAAGTACGGCGAGTATAAAAAGGCGGAAGAATTGCGTGCAGGCTCTGTAAGTGAGTGTCATAAGAAATTAAAGATGGTTGCCCTGTAACATGTGACAGAAGAGCGTATTACTTGACAGCAGGTATCATGCCTGTTAACCCCCTATCAATTTCAACGTCATCATCAGCAGGCATTGGTATATTGTCAAAAAGCTCCCATTTTTCTTCATGCTCAACGTGCGCAGACGGTTCTATCAGGGTAAGCGGGGAGAGGGTCTCCATTTCCAGCATATAGTTATTTGTATACGTCTCGTATGATACGCCAAAATCAGGATATCGGGCATACAGGTCGTGGCGGTAGTGTTTCACAAACAAGTGGTTATGATTGAAATAGGCGGCCCACCCCTGTTCATTCGAAGTCCCGAATTTAAAGGGCTGTCTGATGTTGGTGTCCTGCCGCAGGACTATATATTTGACGCCAAAGTGAACCCTGCTGTCGTTCAGTCTGCTATAGGGCCAGAGGGATATCAAACGGTTTGGCAGTACGCCGGTGTCTTTAGCGGTTTGAGGGACAACCTCCTTCCCCCCGGGAGCCATTGCCGAGATGCTCCATACTGACATTTCCACTGGCCATACGCCCGCATTGATAAGCCGGTGAAGGATGTGAACGGTAGTTCCTTCAGGGGAGAGACGGATTTCCATTTCTTTCCTGATCCTGGCAGCCGCTTCGATTCCCTGCGATGTCTTGATGCCATCCGGGATTTCCTCCCAGGCAACAGGGGAATTATCAGGCTCGTAGGTTCTGTTCCGGTCCTCGGGACTGTGCCAGAGACGATGCCCCCCGTATATCCTCCATTCATCTCCTCCTGTTAAACCCAACGTTGACTGGACTTCGCATAATTCATTTTCCTGTCCGGGGAAACCGTATCGAATGATCCGGGGGCCGACATCCGTTGTCACAATAAGGTCGACAATGCCGTTTGTCATCTGTACGCAGTTATCCCATCCGCCGTATGTTTTTTTTTGCACGTGCACTTTTGCCATAATAATCCTCCATCACCACTATGTCTGTTACATTATACCCGTTCCCCACGGTAGGTAGTGAAAAGATTGGTGATAAGTGCAATTGATTCATTTCTAAATTTATATAACAGTGCAATCATTCAGGCGAATAGTGACTGATGTCTCCATGTGCTCCGCACGCGAATAATGCATTCAATGCCCTTGAGCAGAACGATATCGGCCATCATGAACAAACCTGCCGGTTAATAGCAGAAGAAATGCGCCTCCTCAGAGCCGCAAAACAACCCTAACGTTCTCATCCACATTTCATCCACTGCCTGTTCACCACAAAACTTCATTAAAATCATATAGTTCTAAAATATTTATTTTTCGGCTTGACATATACAATATATTGTGGTTTAATTTTCTAGCGCCTCTAAATAGAGTGCAAATAATAATATAAGCAGAGTTCATAATAACGAGGTTTTTTATCTCCTATATAAAGGAAATATATAATAATCAATTTATTAAAATGGAGGAGAAATGGCAGAGATGATGTCTACCCAGCTTGATTTAAGTCCGAGTGCACTGAAGGTTCTTGAGAAGAGATATCTGAAAAAAGACGAAGAGGGGAGGACCGTTGAGGGCCCTGTTGATCTCTTCCGCAGGGTGGCCAGGGCTGTTTCATCCGTAGAGATGAATTACGGTAAATCCGATGCTGATATCAGCATCCTTGAGGACAGGTTTTATACCCTTATGACGTCGCTGAAGTTTCTGCCAAACAGTCCCACCCTAATGAATGCGGGAAGGAGACTTGGGCAATTATCAGCCTGCTTTGTTCTCCCTGTTGATGATTCCATGGAATCTATTTTTGACGCAGTGAAAAACGCAGCCTTGATCCACAAATCCGGCGGAGGTACCGGTTTTTCATTCTCGAATTTAAGACCAAAGGGAGACATCGTTGGTTCAACCAAAGGGGTCTCCTCAGGCCCGATTTCATTCATGACGGTTTTTGATTCTGCGACCGAGGCCATAAAACAGGGCGGCACAAGAAGGGGGGCCAATATGGGGATATTGCGTGTTGACCATCCTGACATCCTTGATTTCATCTCTGCGAAAGACAATATTTCGAAACTCAACAATTTCAACCTGTCGGTCGCCCTGACGGATGTATTTATGAAGGCGATTGAAAAAGACGAAGAATATGATCTGATAAATCCCCATACAAAGAAGCCCGTCCGCCGCTTAAAAGCCAGAAGTGTATTTAACCTGATCGTAAACCATGCCTGGAAAAACGGGGAGCCGGGGGTGATATTCATGGACAGGATAAATCAGTGCAACCCTACCCCGGCAGCGGGTCAGATTGAGAGTACGAATCCCTGCGGAGAGCAACCGCTTCTGCCGTATGAATCATGCAATTTGGGCTCAATCAATCTGTCCAGGTTTGTCAGGGCACACAGCCCGGGGGCGTGGACGCACGGCAGCGCAGGAGGGGTTTCTGAGATGATAGACTGGGACGCCCTCAGGGAGACAGTGCGCCTTTCCGTTCATTTCCTTGACAATGTTATTGAAATAAACAAGTATCCGCTGAGGAAAATAGAGGAAGCGACAAAAGCCAACCGGAAGATAGGTCTCGGGGTCATGGGCTGGGCGGACATGCTGATACAGCTTGGCATTCCCTACAACTCGGTGGAGGCATCAAAGCTTGCATCGGAGGTAATGAAGTTCATCCAGGCAGAAAGCAAAAAACAGTCTGCCTCCCTGGCCGTTGAAAGGGGCGTCTTTCCGAATTTTGAAGAGAGTGTTTACGCGGATGTTATGGCCGTGAGAAATGCCACTACCACAACGATAGCGCCGACAGGGACGCTTTCAATAATAGCCGGGTGTTCAAGCGGAATAGAGCCTTTGTTTGCAGTGTCTTTTGTGCGGAACGTGCTTGAAGGCACAAAGATGTATGAGGTCAATCCGCATTTTGAGATCATAGCCAAGGAAAGGGGCTTCTGGAGCAAGGAGCTTATCGAAAAGATAGCGGAAAAGGGAAGCCTGCACGACATCGATGAAGTCCCCGAGGATGTGAAAAAGACGTTCATCACCGCGCATGATATATCTCCGCTTGACCATATAAGGATGCAGGCCGCCTTTCAGAAACACGTTGACAACGCGGTTTCCAAGACCGTCAATTTTCCCCACAATGCCTGCCCAAAGGATGTTGAGGACGTGTATTTCCTCGCCTACGGTCTTGGCTGTAAGGGGCTTACCGTGTACAGGGACGGTTCAAGGGAGGAGCAGGTCCTCTCTACCGGCCAGACGACAAAACATGAAGGAGAAAAAGAAGCAGCCCAGCCCACGCATAAAATAACCCCAAGGAAAAGGCCCGAGGTCATCAAGGGAACGACAAGGCTTATGAAGACCGGCTGCGGCAACCTGTATGTCACTATAAATGAAGATGCAGAGGGGAACCTTTTTGAGCTCTTCACGCAAATGGGGAAGGCGGGCGGCTGCGCTTCAAGCCAGGCAGAGGCAATCGGAAGGCTCGTCAGCCTCGCATTCAGGAGCAATATTGAACCCATTGAGATAGAAAAACAGCTCAGGGGCATAAGCTGCCACAGTCCAGCATGGACCAACGGCGGAAAGATAGCGTCCTGCTCCGATGCGATATCAAAGGCCGTAGAGAGATATATAGAACGCGGCAACAAGAGCAACGGCAACGGCTCGCATACCAAGAAAGAAAAGGCCATCTTCTGTGGCGCATGTCCTGACTGCGGCGGGGCTGTTGAGCATGAAGGCGGGTGTGCTGTATGCAGGGACTGCGGGTTTACGAAGTGCAGCTGATTTCTGAACCACAGTAGAGCATAGAACGACAGTATCTTAAGGTGCGTTCTCTTCGCTAGATGAAACAGGAAATCCCNNTCTTACCGCCTCATGGTACGGTCAGGACTTTCACGGCAGGCCCACGTCTTCGGGGGAACGGTACGACATGTACGGGTTTACGGCTGCGCACAAGACGATGAAGTTCGGGACACGGCTTCGGGTAACCAACCCTGAAAATAACAAATCAGTAGACGTCACGGTAAATGACAGGGGACCGTTTATATGGGGCCGGGACCTGGACCTTTCCTACGGTGCGGCAAGGCAGATAGGGTTTGCGGAAATAGGGGTCGGAAAGGTCAAGGTCCAACATCTTGGAAGGGACATGCGCTATGCAAAGAGGGTGCCCTTTGAGCCTTATGCAACCTCATCCCCCTTAACTGTACAGGTAGGATCATTTATCGAGGAATTAAATGCCCTGCGGCTCAAGAAGGGGCTTGAATTCGAATACAATAATGTTTTTGTGACTACGGTATTTCTCAAAGGGAGGAAGTATCACAGGGTAAGAATAGGGGAATTCAACTCGTATGACAGCGCGTATGTTTTTGCGCAGAAGCTTGCTGATGAAGG
>DKBK01000036.1 GCA_002451135.1 Nitrospiraceae bacterium UBA6902 | reverse complement strand
CAGATTATCACAGAGTTATTAAAAGCTTAGCTAACGTAAGCCTTTCCCCTTTTGGGTGAATATATATATTTGTCTATCTCATTTCTATCATCGTCTTAATCTGTGAAATCTGTGGATGGCACTGATATTATTGCTTACAAGTTTGAGTTTACAAATAAATTTGTCGTGCACCCGGCATGAACCCTGGCATTGGAATATCAAACACAGGAAATGCTAATATTGGCATATGAAACATACACCTTTCATATTAGTAGTTGTTTTTCTTCTGCCTTTTCTTTCGTATGCTGAGACGACTTCTCTGAAATTAAGGGCCAGCAGAAGCACCGGTTCTGTGAGGATTGTCCTTGAAGGACCTGAGTCTGTAATAGGCAAAGGCTCGGTGACACAGAAGGAGAGTGACATTCTTGTATCGTTCCCGGGCACAGGTATTTCAATCCAGGCCGAGAGCGCAGTAGTAGCCTACCTTATGATAAATAAGGAAACAATCAGGATATCACCCGGAGATATCAGCGGGATGAAGGTTTTCACCCTAAAGGATCCGTCACGGCTTGTAATAGATGCATATTTTAAAGAAGAAAAGGTCGCGGACCCTTCCGTTTCAGAAGAAAAAAAACAAAAGGAAACGTCTCCCTTAAGGATCAAAGCCGTGGTGATTGACCCCGGTCACGGCGGGTATGAAAACGGTATTGTGAAAGACGAAAGTAAAGAAAAAAACAGGGTCCTTGATATCGCCCAGAAACTGGGAGCGCGTATAAACAGCGGCCCTTCGCGGGGTTTTCTTACGCGGGGCAGTGACCGTTATATGACGCTCGGTGAGCGGATTAATTTTGCCACCAGTAAGGCTGCGGATGTATTTATAAGCCTTCATATCGGTAACCACAGTGACATAGTAATTTACTCTCCTGTAGTCACAGAAAGGCCGGCAGATATTGTCAGGGCGTATTTGCGGAACAGGGGGCAGGCAGAATATGCAAGGGAGACGCTGACCCTGCTTAAAGCCTTGAGTGAGGCAATTACCCCGGTTTTTGGAGAAAACATGTTATCTTTCAAGCCGATACCTTACACTATTATTTCCAGAATCCAGGCGGCAGCACTTATCGTTGAGTTGCCCTCATATGAATATGCTTCTTATACTGATGAGTATAATTCTAAAATAGCAGATACGATATATAAAGGACTTACTATTTATGAAGAAGCCAGCGCCAGGTAACAATCAGCTCAGCAAGATGAATATCGGGACTTTTCTGCTGGTCCTGGTTATCATCTTTGTGATCAGTGCAGGCGGGAGCTTCTTATATTTCAGGGGGAAATTTGCGTTTGACTCTTCTTTTCTTGCCGACATAGAGGCCCGTCAGGAGAAAAAGGCTCTTGATGGGCTGAAGAAGGATACCGACAGACTGTACGGAGGCGGCGGGAAGGAGCCTGGTAATCAGGACATCACAGTCTTAAGGCATGATGTGCAGCTGGTTATTGCCGAGGATACGTTACGTAAATTGATTGAGCCGTATGACGTCAGGCTGCTCGACCTGTATATGGATAATGAGGGCATCATATATATTGATTTCGGTGAGGAGATAACAAGGAATTTCAGCGGCGGTGCTATTGAGGAACTAAAACTGATTGCCGGGCTCTTTCAAGGGATAAAGACCGCTGTGCCCGAATGTACCGCACTTAAATTTTTAATCCAGGGCAGTGAGGCGGAAAGCTTCGGGGGGCACATAGATATATCAAGACCAATAGGAGATGAAGTTGCAGAATATCTGTGATGACAGGCCGATAGGCATTTTTGATTCAGGCGTGGGCGGACTGACCGTTATGGACGAGATCATACGACAGCTGCCTGAAGAAAATATACTGTATCTTGGAGATACCGCACGTGTTCCCTACGGGATCAGGTCAGCCGAGACCGTCACCAGATATTCCCTTGAAATGACCGACGTCCTCATTGCAAAGGGAATAAAGCTTTTAGTGGTGGCCTGTAACACCGCCTCTGCCTTTGCACTGACAGCCATAAAAGAGAAGTTTGATATCCCGGTAATAGGGGTCATCAGGCCGGGGGCAAAGAGGGCGATGGAGGCCACACGATCCAAGAAGATCGGAATAATAGGGACAGAGGGGACGATAAGAAGCAACTCGTATGTGCATGCAATAAATGACCTTTACGGGAGTAAGCCTATAGTAATTAAGGAACATGGCACGATACGCTTTGACAGATATTTTGAGGTACGTCTTGGCGAGTTCACTATCTTTACAAAGGCCTGCCCCCTGTTTGTGCCGCTTGCCGAGGAAGGCTGGGCTTCTAATGACGTTGCCGTTCTTACGGCAAGGCATTACCTTAAAGGTCTGAAAAAAGAACCCATTGACACCCTTGTCCTGGGCTGCACGCATTACCCTCTCTTAAAGGGCGTCATTTCCAGGGTTATAGGCGATGACATAAAGCTCATTGATTCCGCCCGTGAGACGGCCAAGGAAATAAAGGAGACACTGATGCAATGCGGCATTCAGCGCGGGTCTTCTTCAGCTCCACGGAGGACGTTTTATGTGACCGACTCTCCCGAGAGATTTATAAAGGTCGGCGAGAGGTTTCTTAAACAGAAAATAGCGCATATAGAAAAAATAAATGTGGGAGGATAACGTAATGCGGCCAGACGGAAGACGAATCGATGAACTCAGAAGTATAAGGATCGTGAGAAATTTTATCAAGCCCGCCGAGGGGTCGGTGCAGATAGAGATGGGAGATACAAAAGTGATATGTACCGCGTCCATTGAAAACAGGGTCCCGCTTTTTCTTAAAGACCAGAATAAAGGGTGGATCACGGGTGAGTATTCAATGCTTCCCCGGGCCACCCAGTCCAGGACCATACGAGAGTCTGCAACGGGCAGGGTAGGGGGCAGGACGCATGAAATACAGAGGCTGATCGGCAGGGCCATGAGGTCTGTTGTAGATCTTGAAGTACTTGGGGAGAGGACCATCTGGCTTGACTGTGATGTAATCCAGGCAGACGGGGGGACCAGAACAGCGTCGATAACAGGGGCGTATGTGGCTCTGAAAGACGCGATCAGTTTCGCCCTGAAGAACAAACTGATCGACAAGCAGCCGATCAGGGATTATATCGCGGCAGTGAGCGTGGGTATTGTAGAAGGCGAACCGAGACTGGACCTCGCGTATGCCGAAGATTCTGTTGCCGAAGTGGATATGAATATCGTTATGACAGGGTCCGGGAAATACATCGAGGTACAGGGAACTGCAGAGACCGAGCCTTTTGACAGGAAACGGCTTGATGATATGCTCAATCTGGCCGAGACAGGGATCAGGCAGCTCATTGCCCTTCAGAAAGAGGTGCTTGGGGGGTAATCCTTTTAAATACAAATCACGAATTACAAATTTCAAATAAATTCAAATCTCAATATCAAAATCTCAAACGTTCCTGTTTTGGTCATTGAAAGTTGATATGTGAAATTTATTAGTAATCAGTAATTCGTAATTTAAAATTTATATTGCATCTTGCACGCTGAATTTTGTATCCTGTATCTGACTCACCTGATAATATTTTATTTGGGGACATGGAACACAAAAGCATAAAAAGATGGCCTGAGGATGAAAGGCCCCGTGAGAGGCTTCTCAAATGGGGCGCGGACGGACTGAGCACGGCCGAGCTCATCGCAATCATTTTGAAAACAGGCAGCAAAGACAAAAGCGCGATTGGGCTGGCAAGAGAGGTGCTCCTGCACTTCAATGGCCTGAGAGAGATAGAAAATGCGGCTGTCGCTGAGTTTGCGGATATCAAAGGAATAGGCGGGGCCAAAGTCGCCCAGATTAAGGCAGCCTTCCAACTTGGCAGGAGGCTTTTGCAGTCCGATAAGGATTCAGGCCCGGCGCCCCAGGTTTTCAGAAACAGCAGGGAGGTGTATGAATATTTCAGGCCCAAATTTTATGGCCTCAAAAAAGAGAGATTCCTCTGCGCGCTGCTTGATGCGAAAAACAGGGTGTTCAGGGAAACAGTGGTGTCAGAGGGCACCCTGACATCCTCTCTTGTGCATCCCAGGGAGGTGTTCAGGGACGCGATCAAGGAAGCAGCGGCATCGGTCCTGTTTGTCCACAATCATCCCAGCGGTGACCCGAACCCCAGCAGGGATGACATTCACATCACAAAAAGGCTTGTTGAAACCGGGAAGGTCATCGGTATCAATGTGATTGACCATATCGTTATTTCCGACGGGACGTATCTGAGCCTGCTGGAAAAGGGGTATCTGGGGTAGCAGACAGGACACAGGGATCAGCAGTCATTAATCATGCCCCCGCAACACTTTTTTCTTGCAACTAGATGGGAACCTGCCTTATTTCCAGTGAAAATATTTTCCGTATGATTTTTTTGTTTAAATAGTCTAAAATGTCTTACCAAGCGCAGAGAGGAATCCTTAATCCGGCGCCAATAATCACGTAATTATCCCCCTCTTTGGGGGCACCTAATATGCAATAAGTTAATTTTAATCATATTGTTCATAATTGAATTTTGAACTGAGGAGGAATATATGGCAAGAGTTCAAAGGGCACTCATAAGCGTTTCAGACAAAACCGGTATCGTAGAATTTGCTCAGGGGCTTAATAAGCTTGGCGTTGAAATTCTCTCAACCGGGGGCACGGCCAAGGCCTTAAAGGACGCGGGCCTGAGCGTGAAAGATGTATCAGAGCATACTGGCTTTCCGGAAATGATGGATGGCAGACTGAAGACGCTGCATCCGAAAGTCCACGGCGGGCTGCTCTGGAGAAGGGACAACCCCAAGGACAAAGAGGAAACAGAAAAACATGGGATTACCTCAATAGACATCGTGGCCGTCAACCTCTATCCCTTTGAACAGACGGTGTCAAAGCCGGACGTTACATTTGAAGTCGCTATCGAGAACATTGACATAGGCGGGCCGACCATGCTGCGCGCCGCGTCCAAGAATTTCAAGGATGTAATAGTCATCGTTGATCCCGGTGATTACGCGACGGTGCTGGAAGAGCTGATTTCACACAATGGTGAGGCACGGTACGAGACCAAATACTATCTGGCCAGAAAGGTCTTTTCTCATACCGCACGGTACGACACGTTAATTTCCAATTATCTGAACAGACAGGCTGAGCCGGATGTCATATTCCAGCCCACCCTTAACATGAGTTATACGAAAATCAGCAGCCTGCGTTACGGTGAGAACCCTCATATGAAGGCCGCTGTCTACAAAGAGCCGTTGTACCGCGGATTATCTCTTGTTGACGCGAAGATTCTTCAGGGCAAGGAAATGTCCTACAATAATTATCTTGATTCCAGCGCAGTGATCGACCTTGCGAAGGAATTTAAGGACAGGCCGGCCGCGGTCATTGTCAAGCATAATAATCCGTGCGGAGTTGCGGTTGCCGACTCCCTTCATGTGGCCTATAAGAAGGCTTTTGAGACCGATCCGATCTCTGCGTTTGGAGGGGTTATTTCATTGAACAGGAAGGTGGACGAAGCGACTGCAAAGGAGATACTGAACCTCTTTGTTGAAATAATCATTGCCCCAGGATTTGACGCGGGGGCACGTACACTATTAAGTGCCAAGCCCAATATCAGGCTGCTTGAGCTGGATATTACGAAAGATGTCTCCGGCTTTGAAATGAGAAAAATCCAGGGGGGCCTGCTTGTACAGGAACGTGATACGGGAATGATAGAGGACCTCACATCACTTAACGTCGTGACAAAGAGAAAGCCCACCGCTGATGAATACGCGGCAATGGCCTTTGCATGGAGAATCTGCAAGCATATGAAGTCAAACGCGATTATTTATACCTCAAAGGACCAGACACTGGGTATCGGCTGCGGCCAGACAAGCAGGGTCGATTCCGCAAAGCTCGCCGCCATGAAGGCCGCGAATTATCATATCTCACTTCAGGGCTCGGTTGTGGCTTCAGACGCCTTCTTCCCCAACAGGGACGGCATTGAGGTAATAGGCCAGGCAGGGGCAACTGCGGTTATTCAGCCCGGAGGGTCCATCAAGGACAGTGATGCGATAGCCGCTGCTGATGAAATGAATATGGCGATGATCTTTACGGGGATGAGGCATTTTAGGCACTAAGAGCGTTACGCTGTTATCGTAATGACTGACAATCAACTAACGCGCAATTAATGACAGGAGATAAGGGATGAA
Organism: Nitrospiraceae bacterium UBA6902; assembly: GCA_002451135.1. Lineage (GTDB taxonomy): Bacteria > Nitrospirota > Thermodesulfovibrionia > UBA6902 > UBA6902 > UBA6902. Next base: position 10,411 of record DKBK01000036.1, on the reverse strand, counting down.
AGTTCTGGTAATCGGAAGCGGGGGAAGGGAGCATGCGCTTGTATGGAAGCTCCTCCAGAGCCCCAGAGTAGACAAGGTGTACTGTGCCCCTGGTAATGCGGGGATATCCGAGATTGCTGAATGTATAAATATTAAACCGGACGACATTGAGTCGCTGCTGGATTTCGTGAAGTATAACTGGATAGACCTGACGGTTGTCGGGCCTGAGGTCCCCCTTACCGCGGGCGTGGTCGATGCCTTTATCACAGAGGACCGCAGGATCTTTGGCCCTGACAAAAAGGGCGCACAGCTTGAAGGCAGCAAGGTATTTGCCAAGGATTTTATGCTCAAATACGGCCTCCCGACTGCCGAATACAAGACCTTCACGTCCTACCTGAGGGCTGAAGAATATGTAAGGCTCAAAGGTACTCCCATTGTGATCAAGGCGGACGGACTTGCCGCAGGCAAGGGCGTTATAGTGGCGGAGACGTTTGATGAGGCGAGGGAGGCCCTTACGATGATAATGAAAGACAGGGCCTTCGGCGATGCCGGCAAAAAGGTCCTTATCGAAAAGTGTTTAAAGGGAGAGGAGGCGTCCTTCATGATTTTGACGGACGGCAAAACCGTTGTTCCTCTTGCAACCTCCCAGGACCATAAGCGGATCTTTGACGGCGATAAGGGGCCCAACACCGGCGGCATGGGCGCGTACAGTCCCGCGCCGGTGGTCACAGAGGCATTAGAGCGCGACATCATGAAAAAAATAGTAGCCCCTTTAATGAAAGGCCTTAAACGGGAAAGGATAAAGTACAGGGGAGTCATATATGTGGGCGTAATGGTTTGTGACGGGAAACCTTATGTGCTTGAATTTAACGTCCGCTTCGGCGACCCGGAGGCGCAGCCGATTCTGGCGAGGCTGGACAGCGACTTCTTTGATTTATTGAAGGCCACGGCAGAGGGCAGGTTAAAAGACGTACAGGTCTCATGGAAAGATGAGGCTGCGGTCTGCGTGGTTATTTCATCAAAGGGATATCCCGGCCCTTATGAAAAGGGAAAAACCATCAAGGGCCTTGATTCATTCAGAAAGGATAAAGATGTAGTAGTCTTTCACGCGGGGACAGTGATGGATGACGGGAAGGTGGTCAGTGCAGGCGGCAGGGTCCTCGGGGTCACGGCCCTTGGGAAGGACATCGAGACAGCCAAGGACAATGCATACCGCGCCATAGAGAAAATCCACTTTAGTGGGATGCACTACAGGAAGGATATTGCGGACAAGGCGATTAAAAAAAAGTCACGAGTCAGGAGTAAGAAGTCAGCGCTCAGGAGTAAACCGGTGGTTCGCGCATCGCTTAAAAGGAGAAAAAATGATGAAACCTAAAGTCTTAATTCTTATGGGCAGTGATTCTGATCTGCAGGTTATGGAGAAAACGGGCAAGATGCTTGAAGATTTTCACATACCGTATCATATGACCGTTTCTTCGGCCCACAGGACGCCGGAGAGGACTTTGAAGCTTGTGAGAAACGCCGAAAAGAACGGGGTTGAAGTAATTATCGCAGGCGCCGGGGCAGCCGCGCATCTTGCAGGCGTGATCGCCTCCCATACCACGCTTCCTGTTATCGGGGTACCCATTGACTCGTCTTCTCTTAATGGTATTGACGCGCTGTACTCAACGGTACAGATGCCTCCGGGGATCCCGGTCGCGACAATGGCAGTCGGCAAGGCCGGGGCGAAAAATGCCGCCATCTTTGCTGCACAGATTCTGGGGCTGAAAGATGCCGGAATTGCGGCGAGGCTTAAAGAGTACAAGAAAGAGATGGTCAAAGAGGTAGAGAAAAAGGCAAAGAAGGTTGAGAAGCAGGGGAAATCTTAATGTTGCGGGGATCCTGCAGGCGGCCGGGAAGAACCATATCACTGAGGAAAGGCCCGATATATGCCAGATGAAATAAACGGCATCCGCAACTGCATGTTAAACGAACACAGCGTGTTCAGTTTTTTATGCGAAGAGAATCTTGCGGAGTTAACAGGGTATTTCCAGTATAAGACCGTGAAGTCAGGAGAAATCCTCTGGGAGGAAGGGGACCCCTGCGAATATGTAGCAATTATCAGCTCCGGCCGGGTCGAAATAAAAAAGAAAACCGAATTTGAAGGGAAGCATGTGGTGGTGGGCATATATAACCGGGGGGCGGTAGTCGGGGCGCTGTGCTTTCTCAACGACAGTCCAAGGGCCGCAACTGCGGTGGCGCTTGACGAGGTCTCTCTGATGCTCATTACCCCGGAGAACTTTGAGAAACTTATCACGGCAAAACCCGAATTAGGCGTCCGGATTTTGAAAGGGATGCTCCTTTCCGTTTCGATTCGTTTAAGAAAGTCCTTTGAACGGCTTGCTAAATTCTTCTGACCGTATTATCTTATTAAAAAACGGGGGGAAGTGTACCTCCTCTTTCTTATGGCCTGTACGTGTCACCGGACTTAGTACTGGAGGAACAAAGGAGTGGAGAGAAGATACTCTGAAAGAATAAAGACGGGTTATAAGACTGAAATATTGTACGGCAATGACACGTATACGGGTGTCGTAGAAAATATTTCAGCATCAGGAGTAAATGTCTTAACGGATGAACTTGCCCCTGGATTTCGTTTCCGTCCTGACGATCCCATAGAATTAAAATTCCAGTCCCGCACGGAGGAGACCGTACTCCTTAAATGCACAATCATGTGGACGACTACAATACCCCCGCAGAATGTCAGGCACAGGATAGGAATGGAAATTATCGATCAACCCTGGGAAAAGTTCAAAATCCTGTAACAAAATTTCCGATAACGAGTCAGTTTTATCTTCCCCCCGAATATCGTAATATATATACAGGCTCTTACGTGATAGAGCAGCGTGCAGGGTAATTGCAGAGGATGAATATATGCCACATGAAGACCTTTCTAAATTAAGGATAGATAAATCACAGGGGGCTGCGTCTCCGGCGAGACGCCGGAAACCGGTGTACTGGGTGCTCGCGCTTGTCGTTATTGTCCTGGCGGCAGGACTCTACTGGAAAGGAATCTTCGCATCAGCGCATACCGTGGAGGTTACAAGCGTTTCACTGATGTATCCATCCCAGACCTTTACGACCCTTAATGCGAGCGGATATGTTGTTGCCCAGCGGAGGGCAGCGGTGGCCTCAAAGGTCACGGGGCGGCTCGTTGAGATGATGGTTGAAGAAGGGAGCAGAATTAAAAAAGGCCAGATACTCGCGCGACTTGAAAATGCGGATACCCTGGCCGCAGTTAATCAGGCCGAAGCCAACCTGAACGCGTCGCGGTTTAACCTTGTGCAGGCACAGGCTGAACTCCATGACGCGGAGTTAATGTATAACCGCAATAAAAAGCTGATGGCTGCCGGTCTCATCTCCCAAAGCGTGTTTGATTCTTCCGAAGCAAGGTATAAGATGGCATCTGCCTCAGGTGATGCAGCGGAAGCGGCTGTGAGGGCACAGGACGCGGCGTTAACAAGCGCCCGGGTGGCCCTGGAATATACCATTGTGCGAGCCCCTTTTGATGCGGTAGTGCTGACCAAGAATGCGGACGCCGGTGATATCGTTACTCCCATAGGAGCGGCGGCCAATGCGAAGTCGGCTGTGGTGACTATAGCCGATATGGATTCACTGCAGGTGGAGGTGGATGTCTCGGAGTCCGGTCTTCATCACGTGTCCGTGGGACAGCCCTGTGAGATCCAGCTCGATGCGTTTCCGGACGCGCGCTTNNATGGTTATCAATCCGGCGGCCGTCCGTGACCGGAAGGGACGCAAGGTTGTGTTCCTTATAAAGGAGGACCGTGTCGTTGAGAAAGAGATAAAGACCGGTGAGGTGCTCGGGGATATGGTTGAGGTGCCGGACGGATTAACCGCCGGGGACAGGCTCGTTATCAATCCGCCTGATACATTGAAAGACAGGGACCGTATCGCGCTTGCCGGGTAATGAGGGACATGGAACGCAAAGGCCCCATTGTTGAAATACGGAACATCAGCAAGTCCTACCGACGGGACAGCCAGAACATCCCGGTGCTTGAGGACATAACGTTTGATATCGGTGAGGGAGAATTTCTCGCGCTTATGGGTCCATCCGGTTCAGGGAAAAGCACACTCCTTAACCTTATTGCCGGACTGGACAGGCCGGACAGCGGGACTATCCGTGTCGGAGGGGTGGATATTGCCTCCCTTTCTGAATCGGGGCTGGCGCGGTGGCGCGCCTCTCATGTAGGATTTATCTTTCAGTTTTATAACCTGGTCCCGGTGCTTACCGCCTTCGAAAATGTCGAGCTGCCGCTTCTCCTTTCAGGACTGTCCAGGAGAGACCGGCGGGAGCATGTGGACATGGCCCTGGGACTCGTTAATCTTTCTGACAGGATGGACCATTATCCCTCGCAACTCTCAGGCGGACAGCAGCAGCGTGTGGCCATTGCCCGTGCAGTAGTGACTGATCCTGCCATCCTTGTGGCGGATGAGCCTACAGGGGACCTCGACAGGGTGTCCGCGGAGGACGTCCTCGGATTAATGGACCGCCTGAACCGGGAACTGGGCAAGACCATCATACTGGTGACCCACGACCCTCTTGCAGCGGGAAGGGCCCGTATGACAAGGCATCTGGTCAAGGGCGTCTTAACGTAATGTTTATCCTCAAGCTGGTACTCAGAAACACCTTCCGCCATACGCTCCGCACCTCCCTGACAATCCTGAGTATCATCATTGCGCTCGTTGCCTTCGGTTTGCTCAGGACGGTCATTAATTCCTGGTATGCAGGAGTGGACGCGTCTTCAGCGAGCCGCCTTGTCACGAGAAATGCCATTTCCCTCATGTTCCCCCTGCCGCTTTCATACAGGGACAAGATCCGCGCGGTGGATGGGGTAAAGACCGTATCATACGGCAACTGGTTCGGGGGTATTTATAAGGACAGAAAGAACTTTTTCGCGAATTTTGCCGTAGATCCGAAAACTTATTTTCAGCTTAATAATGAATTCATGCTCACACCGGAAGAGCATGACGCCTTTATCCGGGACCGGAAGGGATTCGTCGCGGGGCGAAAACTCGCGAAGAAATTCGGGTGGAAAATAGGGGACAGCGTTCCTCTTGAGGGCACGATATTCCCCGGCTCGTGGGAGTTTGTCCTGCGCGGTATATACAAGGGCAAGGAAAAAAATACTGATGAGTCACTCTTCTTTTTTCATTGGGAGTACCTGAACGAAACATTAAGGAAGACCATGCCGCTCCGGGCGGACAAGGTCGGCTTTTACATGGTGGGGGTCAAAGACCCGGCCCGTGCGGTAGATGTCACGGTTGCCATTGACAGGATATTCAAGAACTCCCTTGCGGAGACCCTCACGGAAACGGAAAAGGCCTTTCAGCTCAGCTTCATAAGCATGAGCGAAGCGGTGATTATCGCAATTCGGCTCGTGTCACTGGTCGTGATCATCATCATCATGGCAGTGGCGGCAAATACCATGGCAATGACCGTGAGGGAAAGGACCCGTGAATATGCCGTATTCAAGACACTGGGTTTTGGGGCGTTTCGCATCACGGCAATGATATTCGGAGAATCTCTTCTCATCACCATGACAGGATGCGTCCTTGGCATTGTCCTCACCTATCCCGCTGCAGGTGCCTTTGGCAGGGCACTTGGTGATTACTTCCCGATTTTTGTGGTAGATAACAATATCTTTACCGTGTATGTGGGCGCATCGCTTCTGGTGGGTGTCACGGCTGCAGTGCTACCGGCATGGAAGGCCATACGGATAACCATTGCAGAAGGACTAAGGAGGATCGAATAGGTGATCCTGCCAGTCTCCTACAGCCTCCGTAACCTCTGGAACAGACGGCTTACGTCTGCGCTTACTATCACCGGCATGGCCCTCGTGGTATTCGTGTTCGCGGCTATTCTTATGCTCGCAGAAGGGGTGCAGAAGACACTTGTGGAAACAGGTTCTTACGATAATGTCGTTATCGTCCGCAGGGGTTCCACCACCGAGGTAGACAGCACCATCGACAGGCTGCAGGCCTCTATTATCGAGACACAGCCCGGCGTTGCACTGGGCGGGGAGGGAAGGCCCATGGCTGCAAAAGAGGTGATGGTACTTATAAGCCTGCCCAAGCGGGGGGACGGGAAAAGGTCCAATGTCATTATCAGGGGTATCGGAGAATACTCCATGGCCCTCCGGCCCCAGGTGAAGCTCATTAAAGGCCGGCTGCCACGGCCCGGAACATCCGAGATCATTGCGGGTCAGCGCGTGGCCACCAAATTCAGGGGCGGAGGCCTGGGGGAAAGGCTCCGCTTCGGGATGCGGGACTGGAGCGTGGTCGGGATATTTGATGCGGGCAACACCGCGTTCAGCTCCGAAATATGGGGTGACGCTGACCAGCTCATGCAGGCCTTCCGGAGGACAGTATATTCCTCGCTCCTTATAAAGCTGCGCGATTCCAATGCCTTTGACCGTTTGAAGAGGGGCGTTGAGGGGGACCCTCGGCTGACGCTTGAAGCAAAGCGCGAAAACCGGTACTATGCCGAGCAGTCCGAGATTATGGCGAAGTTCCTCCGTATTTTAGGCATTTCCCTGACTGTCATATTCTCACTGGGGGCCATTATCGGAGCCATGATCACCATGTACGCGTCAGTGGCGACCCGCACCCGCGAGATCGGGACCCTCCGGGCCCTGGGTTTCGGGAAGAAGAGCATACTCACCGCGTTCCTTATTGAGTCCCTGCTGCTCGGCTTCCTCGGGGGATGCAGCGGACTGTTCCTGGCCTCCTTCCTCCAGCTGTTCACCTTCTCCACCATGAACTTCCAAACCTTTGCGGAACTCGCGTTTGACTTCGCACTGTCCTTTGAGATTGTCTACAAGGCGCTTGTTTTTTCTCTGGTCATGGGGCTTGTCGGGGGTGTGCTGCCGGCAGCAAGAGCGGCCAGCATGAATATTGTTACTGCGCTGCAAACCGGCTGAAGAGGCCCTTTTCTTATGGAATTGGCAGGGCAGCTAAGATCATGGCCATCGACCGGATTACATTTTCTCCGCTGAATTTCTTCCGGACAAGAGTAGTAACACAATCACGTTATCTTCGCGGCAGTTCACTGAATTGTCAGCTGCCTGTTTTGGAATTATTCGGTCTCCGCTTTTTATTGTTCCAGCCCTTTGGTCTGAGACCTCCGAAGACCCTGTAATGTTCATTGATAAGAAAGCGGACGTCCTCCGGGGTATCCACAATGGAGAATAAAGCGAAATCTTCTCTGCCTATTGTTCCGTTCGGGATCAGGGTATTTTTCATCCAGTCCATAAGGCCCTTCCAGTATGCGGTGCCGTAGAGTATGACCGGAAAGGATTTGATTCTGTTGGTCTGCACGAGGGTCAGGGCCTCAAAGAGTTCATCCATGGTACCGAACCCCCCGGGGAAGATAATGTACGCCATTGCATATTTAATAAACATGAGCTTTCTGATAAAGAAATAGCGGAATGAAAGGGTCACGTCCTGGTATTTGTTCGGGACCTGTTCCAAAGGTATCTCTATGTTAAGCCCCACGGAATGCGCCTTGCCCTTTTTCGCTCCTTTGTTTGCACCTTCCATGATCCCGGGTCCTCCTCCGGTAATAATGGCAAATCCATCATCAGCGAGCATTTTTGCGAGAGTCACGGCATCATTGTAGTACCTGTTCCCTTTAGAAAGCCGTGCGCTTCCGAAGATCGTTACTGCCGGTCCGAGGTCATGCAGGGTCTCAAACCCTTCAACGAGTTCAGACTGGATCCTGAATACCCGCCATGTTTCAGATGTCTTGAGGTCTTCCATAAATTAATAACTCCCTTCACCATGGATATAGTTACTGAAGCCGTCGTTCATAATCCAGATAATGAATTATCAGGAATGAACTGCCGCGCAGCAGGGCTGCGATGTCTTTGTCGATTAGAAGGTATAGGGGTCTTCTGGCGGAAGCTCGTTTTCATCAAAGGGCATGACCCCGAGGCAGGTCATGAGAGATTCAACATACTCTAAAATATCTCTGTAATCATAGTCGGGCATTTCCTGTTCCAGAGACTTCTCTACCAGTGTATTTAACAGGTCATAATCAAAGGACCTGTCAATAACCCCGGAGCGTTTCAGAATCTCAAAGACGGATTTATCATCTTTCAGGTTGTCCCCCTCTGCAATCTGGAGTCCGCTTCTGCGCTCGGGGGAGGCAATATACCATTCAAGTGCGGATACCACCGCGTCATAAAGCGTAATGAGTCCCACTGATATCTTGCCCTGGCGGAGTCTCCTTTTCCCTCCGCGGATGTGGAATCTGGCCCTTTGCAGGGCATATTCCTCAGGGTCGAGAGATTCGTCAATCAATCCGAAGTGCGGCATCTTTAATTCCCTGTTTTCTCTAAAAGAGCCCCTCAACTGAAAGATACCGTTCCCCTGTATCGTAACAGAACGTAAGGATCCGGCTTCCCTGAGGGACCTCCTGCGCTTTTTGTGATACCGCCGCGAGAGAGGCCCCTGAGGATATGCCGACAAGTATCCCTTCCTCCCTGGCACATCTCTGCGCATAGGTAAAGGCCTCCTCTTTTGTGACATGGATAATGCCGTCAAGTATGTCCTGGTCCAGGATACCCGGGACAAAGCCCGCGCCTATGCCCTGAATGGGGTGGGGGCCGGGGCTGCCGCCGCTGAGGACCGGGGACTGGTCAGGCTCTACTGCAAAGACTTTCAGTCCGGGGAACTGTTTCTTGAGTATCTGCGCGCAGCCGGTAATGTGTCCGCCTGTGCCGACCCCGGTAATAAGATAATCGAGGCCTTCGGGAAAGTCTTTAAGGATTTCCTGCGCGGTGAATTTTCTGTGTACCTCTGTGTTGGCCTGGTTTTCGAACTGCTGCGGCATCCATGCGTGTGCAGTTTCATTGGCCATCTCCGTGGCCTTGTCAACCGCACCTTTCATGCCCTTCTCTTTCGGAGTCAGCACGAGTTCCGCGCCGTATGTCGCTATCAGCCTGCGGCGCTCGACAGACATGGACTCGGGCATGACAAGGATGAGCCTGTATTTCTTGACTGCCGCGACCATCGCGAGTCCTATCCCTGTATTGCCGGAGGTTGGTTCAATGATTACGCTGTCTTTTTTGAGAAGCCCCCTCCGTTCGGCATCTTCGATCATGGACAGAGCGATCCGGTCTTTGATGCTTCCGCCGGGATTTGCACGCTCCAGCTTCATCCACACACTGACGTGATCGCTGAATAGTTGATTTATTTTCACATGATGTGTATTGCCGATTGTCTCGAGTATGTTTCTGGCCTTCATTTCAACCTCCTGATGTTTAACGCAATAATAATGTTCAGGTATTGGACGACGCGCCTGTTATGCAGAGTATTCTACAGGAAAAAACTCTTGAGATACAATAAAAAAATGAAGCGGTGCGGTGAGATGCATGTAATAATCTGTACTTGAATAACGCGGCTCATGCGGTGTTATACTATTTGCCTGATGACGGTCTTTCATGTAAAAAAAGGGGGCAGTCTCATTGAATATCTGACAGCTCTCGGACATACACGCACCAAGATCAAACAGTTGATCAGCCACAGGGCCATTGAGGTGAATGGGAAGGCGGCAAAGGACCTCGCTCAACTTTTGCATAAGGGTGATAAGGTTTCGGTCAGCAAGGATAAGAAAGGACCGGAGCCGGTTTTGTCACTCGGGATGAAGATCGTATATGAAGACGATGCTGTTATTGTCCTGGACAAGCCTGCCGGCCTGCTGACCATCGCCTCTGAGACAGAGAAGACAAAGACCGCATATTATGCGTTGAACGAGTATCTCAGACAGAGGGCCCCAGCGGCAGGGGAGAGGATATTCATCGTTCACCGGCTGGACCGCGACACGTCAGGCCTGATTGTGTTTGCAAAGAATGAGGCTGTAAAACGAATGCTTCAGGGTAATTGGAAAGACGTTGAGAAGCGGTATTACGCCATCGTTGAGGGAACGCCCGCGAAGAAAGAAGGAGAAATCATAAGCCGCCTGAGTGAGACCAGGACGCTCAGGGTATACAGTGACCCTCATTCGAACGAGGCGAAACTCTCCAGGACAAAATACCGGGTAGTGAAGCATGGCCCGGAATATGCGCTCCTTGATATACTCCTTGAAACCGGACGGAAGAACCAGATACGTGTCCATCTTGCGGACATCGGCCATCCCGTGGCCGGTGATAAAAAATACGGGGCCAGGACCGATCCGTTCGGACGCCTCGGGCTGCACGCCTATCTCCTCTTGTTCACACACCCGCATACCGGAGTTCCCCTGCGTTTTGAGAGCAGGATGCCGGGCAGGTGGCGCGGACTTCGGCTCTCCCCAATAAAGAATTAACTCTCAGGGTGATGAAGTCTGAGATGAAGCAATACCTCCGGATAAGACTTGAGCTTTCTGGTTTTATTC
>DKBK01000111.1 GCA_002451135.1 Nitrospiraceae bacterium UBA6902 | reverse complement strand
GCGGCCATTTCCAAGGGGCAGTCTACGGTCATCTTTATCAATCAGATAAGGATGAAGATAGGGGTCATGTTCGGAAACCCGGAGACCACGACCGGGGGAAACGCCCTCAAGTTTTATTCCTCGGTAAGGCTTGATATCAGGAGGATCGAAAGCCTCAAAAACGGCCAGGAATCCATAGGCAACAGGGTGAGGGTAAAGGTTGTCAAGAATAAAGTCGCACCTCCATTTAAACAGGCGGAATTTGATATCTTCTTTAATGAAGGTATTTCAAGACTCGGCGAGCTTGTTGATCTCGGGATCGAGAAGAAAATAGTAGAGAGGGCGGGCGCATGGTATTCGTATAGCGGTAACAAAATAGGACAGGGGAGAGAAAATGCAAAGGAGTATCTCAGGTCAAATCCTGAAATAGCCGGGGAAATTGAAACAAAAATACTAGAGGAATATAATTTTAAGAGGTAAGTTATGGCAAGAGATATTGATGATCTACTAAAAAAAGCGGTTAATCAAAAGGCTTCGGACATGCACATCAAGGCAGGCAATCCGCCGATTGTCCGTATACACGGGGAACTGATAATGATGGAGGATGAACCGAAAATGAGCGGGGAGGATACACAGGGCATTGCCGCTCATGTGATGAACGAAGCCCAGATGGATCAGTTTCAAAAGAACCACGAACTTGATACGGCATACAGTATTTCCGGGCTTGGACGGTTTAGATGTAATGTGTATCATCAGAGAGGGACGATCGGAATCGTCTTCAGGATTATTCCTCCTGAAATTCTTCAGTTTGAAGAATTAATGATGCCGGTTATCATAAAAAAAATCTCTCTGGAACCCAGAGGGCTGATACTCGTGACCGGGACAACGGGAAGCGGAAAAACAACCACCTTGGCATCAATGATTGACTATATCAACGCGAACAGGGCGGTTAACATCATAACGATAGAGGACCCGGTCGAATTTCTGCACAGGGACAAGAAAAGCATTGTAAGTCAACGGGAGATAGGCACTGACGCCACGACGTTTGCAAAGGCCCTCAGGGCGGCCCTGCGGCAGGACCCTGACGTTATCCTTGTCGGTGAGATGCGTGACTTTGAAACTATCAAGACAGCGCTGGATGCCGCCGAGACCGGCCATCTGGTTGTGAGTACCCTGCATACCACAGACACGATTGAGACGATAAACAGGATTGTATCGGTGTTCCCGCCCTACCAGCACAGCCAGGTAAGGGCGCAGCTCGGATCTGTCCTCAAGGCCATTATATCCATGCGGCTGATTCCCCGGGCCGATGGCAGGGGCAGGGTGCCTGCTGTCGAAGTACTTATTAATACCGCCACAATAAGAAGCTGCATTGAGGAGCCCGACAAGACAAAAAATATCCATGACTATATAGCGGACGGGGTCAGCCAGTACGGGATGCAGACCTTCGATCAGTCCTTAATGAGCCTCTATAAAAATAATCTTATTACCTACACGGACGCGATTAAAATAGCCACAAATCCTGATGATTTCGCCCTCAAGGTCAAAGGGGTCCAGTCCACAAAGGACATCTGGGGGGCCGGAGGAGATATTACCGGGGGCAGGAAGAGTTAATGGGACCTGATATTGAAAGGTTCTCCCGCTGACATAAAGACAGCGGCATTAAAGCTGCTCAGTTACCGCGCCAGAAGCAGAAAGGAAATGGCGGAAAAGCTCCAGTTGAAAGGCTTTGAAAGCGGGCAGATTGAAGGGGTCATCACACTCCTGGAAACCGCGGGCCTGATAAACGACAGGGCCCTTGCCGCAGACCTGCTCAGATATTCAGTAGAAAGAAAATCCCTCGGGAAAAAAGGCATCAGGGTATTTCTTGCCAGGCGGGGGATCGACAGGGATCTGATAAATAAAACCTTGGCCTCTCATGCTCCGGAAGCGGAGGAACATGCCGCCCTCGAATTTGCGGAAAGAAAAATAGAGACGTTAAAAAAATATCCCCGGGAGGTTGTAAAGAGAAGGCTCTGGGGAATGCTCCAGCGCAGGGGGTTTTCATCTGAGGTGGTTCATAAGACCATCAATGCGGTGCTGACGTGAACGGCCGTTCTCTCCACAGGAGCCGTATCACCCTCCTTTCTGTAAAAAAGAAACTATCCTTTCCACATTCTCCAGGTTTTTGCCGTAATCAACGATCGTGGACCACGAGGTCGGCCTGCTTGAGACCCTGACATCAGTTGCTTCACTGCCGCTGGGGGCAATTTCAAAAGATATCGTGTCGCCCCATGTCTTCCAGTTAACAGATGATCTCGCGATAATTTTGCCCCGGGAGCGGTCCTGCTCCTGGACCCTGCATTTGCTGATCATACCGAGAGATTCAATGCAAAGGTCAAATGCTCTCTCAAAGGGTACAAGCAGTTTTATATTACGTGCCTGAAAGGTGTCCATCGATTCCCCGGATGTTTCCCCCGATATTTTTCTCACTGCCCTGCTGTGAAGAAAACCCAATATGATAAACATGAGAAACCCGAACACAAGACCTGATATGAGCCCGCCCGGAAGACCAATGTTCAGGCCATAAAGAGAAGAAAATAAGATGCCCATGAAGGTGCCGAAAGGGATGCCGTTCGCCAGAAATATTTTCAGATTTCTGTTCATTGTGCTCATTGCAGTATTCTACAAATACTGCAACGTTTCTGTCATGTTGAGGGGCTGAGGAAGTCTTGATGTCTTATAAGACATTGAAGGATTTGACATGCTCCGGACAATTCCTGTCCTTCCATTCTTTACCCGGATATCAATGCGTTCAGCTTATTTGCCTTACAACCTTTTGGGACTGAACAGCCACCACATGGCCGGCTATGCCGCTATTCCTTCAATGATGCTGACCTCATGCCCGGTGGGAACGACACGGTTTAATCTCAATCCGGCATCTTTGAATAACTGCCGGTATTGTTCCTCTGTCCGCTCAAGGCCATTTACCAGCAGCATCATCAGGTCAAGCCATTTTCCGAAGCACGGCGTGTTGCCATCAGGGATGACCGATTCGACCACCAATACCCTGCCACCGGGATTCATCGCCTCCCTGCAATTGCTGAGTATGGAAATTGCCTTGTCGTCTTCCCAGTCATGAATGACATGCCGCATGATATATGCATCGGCGCCAGACGTGACTGAAGAGAAGAAATCCCCACCGACGATCCGGCAGCGGCCGTTCAGGCCGAAGCCTGAGATTACGGCATTGGCGCTATCTGCCACTGCGGGCATGTCGAACAGGACACCATTAAGCGCGGGATTTCTCTGCAGTATCTTAGCGAGATGAAGTCCGTTGCCTCCGCCGACGTCCACTATGCTGCTGAACCGGGAGAAATCATATGCGTTAAGAACGGGCTCTGTCTCAAAGTCATGAATGGCGTTCATGGCAGTATCATATATCCTGTGACGATCCGGATTATCTGTCATATATTCAAAGAAGGCCTTGCCATATACTTTACTGAAGGCGTCTTCTCCTGTACGGACCGAGTGCAGCAGGCCTCCCCATGTCTGAAAGAACTCCGTTCCCGACATAATGGCAAATGAACGCTGAGAGCCGGGGATGTCGGAGCGGAGATTTTCCGCAAGGGGTGTCAGTGAGAATGTCCGGTCGCCATTTTCAGAGAAGATGCCTGCGCTTGCCAGTGCGCGAAGAACCCTGTAAAGTGATTTACTGTCCGCATCGCTCTGTTCTGCCAGAGCCTCTACGGTCAAGGGTCCCTTCGCGAGCATGTCAGCTATGCCGAGTTCTGCGGCAACATAAATTGCCTGTGTTATCCAGTAGCCTCCAAGCATCTGGTTCATCAACTGTTTCGTGTCCTGTGTGTCTTTCATGGGAATTTCTCCTTATTAATAAGAATCGGTTCAAGCTGCTTGAACTGTTTCAAACGTTTGAATGGTTTTCAAGATATGCTTTTTTATATTTTTATCCGAGACAAACGTCTGTAAAGCAAGCAGGCTTAGGCTTTACTGTACTCTCCTTCTGTAACGCGGTCCTCAGCCAGGCTCCTCTTCGTGCTGCCGGTCTTTACAATATTAATGGTAAAAACCAGCAGTGAAAGAAGCACGATTGTGGACCCAATGCCGATGAATTTTTCAGCGGACGCATTACCGTATTCAAACAACGCAAGGCTGCATATCATGAGCGGCAGTCCGATATTGTGGAGCCAGAAATGCACCCCGGCCAGTTTGCTGTTCGCGCAAGCGGGCACTACAATGTAAACCACGCCTGTTATGGCCATTGTTGTCCAGCCGAGCAGTGTGATATGAGAATGGGCGCTTGCCAGGGTATGGTCCTTTGATATGGCCATGAACATTCCGCTTGCCAATCCCGCCAACATATACAGTGCTGCGATCTTTAAAAGATTGATCCCGATTCTGTCTTTCATTTTTTCCTCCTGTTAGTTTGTTTTTGATTTATACGCCGGGACTTCANNTAAGGGATTCCCTCCGGTATATACGCACAAGATAACTCTCAAGCTTATGTTTCATGACTTTCGTATTTGTGAATAAAACAAGTTAACGGCTCCCGTGTTATTGATCATGTATTCAGTTTACTCCCGGAGAGGTAACGGACCGGTAACGGATGAGTAACGGATCGGTAACGGATTGCGGCATTGTCCTGTCAGCCATTCCAGCACATTTTTGCCTCACCTAAGTTTTAGAAATGGGGTGCATTGAGGGAGGATCGGTAATGAAGAGATTTATCTGGTAACATAATATATTAAATCGGCTCTTTTCAGCATAACGTTCTTGACCGGTATCAATACAAAAACTCTCATACTAAATTGATGATTATAATTTAGATGTTCTATTAAGTAATTTAGATTTATTCCGATAAGGAACTAATAACATAAAAAGAAATATTACTCACTGTTATCAATTCAATAACAATCTGTAAAGGGGGGGGTGATATATTTTTCTAATTAATAGTCAAACTTCTTTCATTAGAAAGAAAAAATAAATAATCATAATAGAAGGAACTCACAATGAATTGGAAGAAATTAGTTGTATTAAGTTGTATATTTATACTTTTTTTATCCACTTCTGTATTTGCGGCAGAAGGTCCATACATTAGTGGTAATATAGGTATGAGTTGGCTCATGGATTCTGATACAGGAAATGCGGCAGAAGAAGTTGAGTTTGACACAAGTTTTGTATTAGGTGCTGCTATTGGCTATGACTTTGGTTATGGTCGATCTGAAGTGGAGGTTGGATATCGCTCACATAATATCGATGATTGGAGCGGCGAAGGAGATGTTACTGCTTTAAATTTCCTCCTCAACGGGTATTACGATTTTCATAACTATACTGCTTTTACTCCTTATGTGGGATTTGGATTGGGCTTTGCATATATGGATTTACATGATGTAGAAATAGGAGGTGTCTCCTACGGTGATGAT
>DKBK01000085.1 GCA_002451135.1 Nitrospiraceae bacterium UBA6902 | reverse complement strand
ATCGCGGCCCGGGCATTTTAACGCAGTGGCAACAGTCGTCGCAAAACTTCTTAATACCGTAATGCCCCACAGAATCTATCTGGGGCAGAAAGATTTCCAGCAGACCGTGGTCATAAAAAAACTGTTGCGGGATCTGAATGTCGATACGAATGTTGTTGTCGTGCCGACGGTAAGAGAGCCGGACGGGCTGGCCATGAGTTCGAGAAACACGTATTTGAATGAGGACGAAAGAAAAGCAGCACTGATATTATATAAGGCACTAAAGCTTGGGGAGGAGTTCATTCTGTCCAAGGGGCTCGATAATACAGAATCGGTGAAAAAAGAAATTGAAGCATGTATAAAAACCGAGCCTCTCGCAAAAAAAGAATATGTCGATATTGTTGATCCGTTCAACCTTGCGCCTGTTCAGAGAGTAATATTTGCTGCGGTAATATGCGTTGCCGTGAAAATCGGGAAGACCAGGCTGATTGACAATATAATTATTGAAAAAAGTTAATTTCTATGTATGATCCGGTGACACTCTGGCGAAAACCGGTAATTTAATAAAACGAAATAATCTCATCAGGCTTGCCCGTGACTGACAAAGATAAAGAATCGAGGCCCCTTCTGCTCAAGGAACGCAAAGAAGATATCATACCGCTTGCGGCGCAATATATTACACTGGCATCGGGTCAGATAGGGACGGAAATTAAAGGGCTCTCCAGGGAGGCTGAGGAGTATCTTGCGACGTACGACTGGCCGGGAGATGAGAAAGAGCTTGAAACCGCGGTAAAGAAGGCGTGCATTCTGGCCGAAGGGCCGGTGCTGGAAGTTGAGGATTTTGACCTTAAGTACAGACAGGCGCGGTCAATCGGTAAGTTCGTTGAATCCAAACTTAAGGGCTTTATGCGGAACATTAAACGCTTTGAAGCCTTTAATCTCTATGAGATGGTTATCCCGGAAGTTGAGAAATCACTGATTATGATGGTGCTGAATGAAACGAGGGGAAATCAGATTAAGGCGGCAAGCCTTCTCGGCATTAACCGCAATACGTTACGGAGCAAGATAAAAAAGCTGGGGATAAAGGTGAAGGGNNTGAATGCCTTCCATTTCGATGATAATCGCCTCAAGCACGAGAAAGGTCTCTGATCGCTCCCTGAGACATCCTATCTTCACCATGTCTTTTTTACCAAATGCCCCGTGAAAATGTATCTTCGGTTCATCCTGCTGCCAGAAGATCGTACCCAGCCCGAGGACTTCATGGCTTTCCCCCAGTTCCTTCCATACAGGCGTTGGCGGCAGATCTTCAGTTTCCGGACCGACCACAATCTTTCCGTCACGCATCCCGCCGACCAGGTAAAAGACCCCCGCCCGAATGTGTTCATTTTTTGCGAGTGCGGCCAGATTCCCAAGTACATCATCGTGATCATCGAACTTCGCTACAATTATTCTCCCCGGTTTGCCCGTCTCATATTTCATNNTTATTTTTTTTATTTATGGCATTATTAGAATTTGACTTAGGATGCGGTGACTATATAAAATAGCTGTTCCAGTAGCCGCAATCATATTTTTCAAGAGGTGTTTCATATGATAGAGAAAAAGTGTCAGCGTATCCTCGAAAAGTATCGGAAGGAAAACGGTAGCGTCATATCCGTGCTCCAGGACATGCAGGAAGTATTTGGATATATCAATGAGGATGCCGTCAACTGGTTTTCTGATAAACTGAATATCCCGGCGAGTAATTTTTTTGGTGTGTCCACATTTTATTCGCAGTTTTATCTGAAGCCGCGTGGCAGGAATATTGTGACCGCATGCTGCGGTACTGCATGCCATGTAAAGGGCTCCGAGGCGATCATCAACAGGATGAGAGCGGACATGGCCATTGCAGAGGGTGAGGATACTACTCCGGACGGTCACTTTACACTCGAAAATGTGGCATGTGTGGGCGCGTGCAGTATAGCACCGGTGGTTATTGTAAATAAAAAGGTGTACGGCGGCGTTACCCCGGACAAGGCGTCTGCGATATTGAAAGACTACGAAAAAAATTATAAGGGCAGATAACAATGGCGGAAAAGAAAAAAAGAGGATTGGAACAGAAGAAAGGAACAAGACGTAACACAACAGCTGCTAAGAGAGGCGCGTCTGTCACGGTAACAAAGCCTGCGAAGAGGGAAAAGGCTGCCAGGGATCTTGTTATCAAGGTGTGTGTCGGGACCGGAGGTCTTGCGGCGGGCAGCCAGGACGTGATCAATGAATTTAACAGAGCGCTCCAGGCGCGCGGCATACTGGCCGAGATCGGGAAAAAGTGCGTGAACAAGACAGGCTGCCGCGGTTTTTGCGCCAAGGATGTCATTGTTGAAATTTTCCATAACGGCAGTACAGAGGTATACCAGCTTATTACTCCTGACAAAGTCAGCCGTATTGTCGAGGAGCATATCATAAACGGTGAGCCTGTGTTTGAGTGGCTGGCAGGGGAAGAATACCATGCGTTCCATGACAGGCAGACAAAGATACTCCTTAAACAGTGCGGACAGATAGACCCCGAGGACATCGATGCGTATATTGCGGTAGGGGGCTACGAGGGACTGAAAAAGGCGCTTACCCAGACCCCGTTTGAAGTGATAGAGGAAGTGAAGGCCTCCGGGCTTCGCGGAAGGGGAGGTGCGGGGTTCCCGACCGGCCTGAAATGGGAGTTCTGCAACATGTCAGAGGAAGACACGAAATACATAATCTGTAACGCTGACGAAGGAGATCCCGGTGCGTTCATGGACCGGGCCATTATAGAGGGTAATCCGCATTCGGTCCTTGAGGGTATGATCATCGGAGGCTTTGCGATTGGCACACGAGTGGGTTTTATTTATATCCGCGCTGAATATCCTCTGGCCATACAGCGGCTTGAAATAGCGATACAGCAGGCCAGGGACAAGGGCCTTCTCGGCAATAATATTTTAAACAGCGGGTTTGACTTTGACCTGTATATCAAGCAGGGCGCGGGTGCATTTGTCTGCGGCGAGGCCTCGGCGCTCATGCGTTCTATCGAGGGGAAACGCGGCATGCCGAGGGCCAAACTGTGGCGCTCAGCGGTAAAAGGCCTCTGGGATAAACCTACGGTGCTGAACAATGTTGAGACCTTTGCCAATGTCCCTCTTATCATATTGAAAGGTGCAGAATGGTACAGGGGGTTCGGTACGGAAAAGAGCACGGGGACCAAGGTCTTTGCCCTTACCGGAAAGGTAAAAAATACCGGACTGATAGAAGTCCCGATGGGCATGACGCTCGGCGAGATGATTATGGACATCGGGGGCGGTATGACCGGCAGGAACAAGCTGAAGGCTGTGCAGACCGGGGGCCCGTCAGGGGG
>DKBK01000048.1 GCA_002451135.1 Nitrospiraceae bacterium UBA6902 | reverse complement strand
CCCCGCCGCCGCCGAGGACAAGTCCGATCTTCGGGCGTTCCGGCCTCTCCGGTTCTGCAGACTCGGACGGGGATGCCCACCCTGTCACGGCCAAGAGAAAGAACAGGAAGAGGATTAACGCTGTTATGACGATTGCTTTCTTACCTCTCACGTCTTTCATGTCTCTCCCCTTCATGTGTGTTGAATTGAGAAAATCAATCAAGATCCTGTCGTTTCATCCTGTGTGTATTCGCAGTCCCGGAGAATGCTGAGCATTACAAAAAAGAATTGAAAATATTGGTTTCTTTTCAAGCCGGACCTGTCAAAGCAGCTGCTGCTTTGACAGATCCTCAATCATGATTTTGATAAATGAGCGGATGAGTTTGTTATCGCTCCCTTCCCGGAAGGTCTCTGAAATAGCTGACCACACCAGTTTCTCTGTAGACGCTTCGTACAGATTAGTTTCCACGACGAGCACTTCGTCCTGGACGGTATACCCACGTTCGTAAATAACGTCGTAACTCCTCCTGTAATGACTGTGCCAGCCGCCGTAGTAAGATGTTGGCGGCACATATTGAGCAGTTCCCGGGACATATGTCTCCACGGTCTTCCTGTCAACCAGGCGGGTAATCAAGACTCCATCTGCACCCAATTCCTTTATTTTGGCTGAGAGTTCTTCCTGATCAATGTCCGTGTCAGATGGCAGGACTGTATAACTTGCAATGGCATCTGTCCCGCGTGCCTTTAATTGCGCGACAAACTCATCCTCAAAAAATCTTTTGACCCCCGGCGTCTTTATGACCCCTATGACAAATACGTTATTGAGCTTCCCCTGATAACTCGCGTCCCTCCAGACATTCTTCACGGTGGTTGACGCACAGGAACTTATCATCCCGAAAAAAGAAATGATCAGGATGAATGAGAAGACTCTGTTTTTTGATTTCATGCCTTTACCCCCTTCATTCCTCTGCATCTTTTATTTTCATTTCGGCAGCAGAAAGGTCACGGTAAAGCGGATCCCCCTGTCCGGACCGCCTTCAGGTTTATCCAAATAGTATTTGTACCCTAGCTGCAGCGATAGGGGCATTCTCCCAATCTTCANNAAAGGTGGCATTGACATCGTTGTCTCCTCCCCCGGCAAATGACCATATATGATTAGCCAGCAAGCCATAGGTCCAGCCGCTTTCCTGCTTCAGGACAACTGCGGTAGGACCTGTGCCCCATTTTCTGGCGCTGAGTCCGTGTTGCCCGGTGGGATAGAGCAACACGGGACCTGCGCCCCATATCCAGCCACCGCTGGTGGGCGCCTTTGGCGAGAAAAAGAAGCTCTGCAGGATATCTCCCAGACCCGACTTGTCATCCAGTCCCTCTTCCGGTGCTTCAGCACGGATGATCGGGATAATCGTCCGGGTGATGAGGTTCCAGTCATTGCTGATGGAAAACGGAATAACCGGCTGTACATTGAGCGTATAGCGCGTCGCATCTTCCCCCCCGATGCCGTAGTCCCAGTTGCTCTGCAGCGGAAGACTGATAAGATTTGCCACGGGATTTGAGAGCTTCTTGGCGAGTTCAGCCTCATCCTCCTGTGCCCATAGCGGGGCAGCAATCAGTATGACGACAAGGCACAGCAATACCACAGTACTTTTTTTCATTTCCATAGCTTCACTCCTTTCTTAATTTTTTCTCCATCTGTTTTGAAAATTTCATGGTCACTTGAGTGTGTTTATAATTAACGTAAAGGTTATCATCTTTCAAAAATAATTTCTACTGAAAAGAGGGAGAAAATCCCCTTGAGCGGGGGAAGGATGCTCAAACGGGGTTTTGGTCTGCATTCATAATTCATTGTTCTGTTTTGAAAACCTCATGGTCCCTGAATCGTATTTCAGGTCAATGTAGAGATCACCGTCACCGATAAAATAAATTGCCGCACCCGAGAGACCACGGACAAACTCATCCTCCAGTGAACCCTCGGGGCAGGCTGCCGTGGTGGAGTGTGTTATCTCGATGGACAGGCGCTTCTCTTCCGGAGAAATGGAATAGGTGCCTCCTTTCATGTTGCAGTCAGCCTTTACGCTGAGTGTGCCGTCTTCCCGAAACTGCACGGTATAGTTCTTCGGATCATCAGGCACTGCCTTTCTGTCGTCATTGTAGAGGGTCTGCACCCACTGCCACACTGTGCCGATGATCTGCGGTTCTCCGTCCCTCTCCCCCTCAGCAGAAGACACAAGGCGTTTCCCCTGGACTGCGAAGCGCTTCTTCACCTCAAACGTAGGGCAGCACATCGGGTCTTGGGGGCCATGTGTTGTCATGGGGACAACAATATCATTATTCCCGATTTCAACTGAATGCACCTTCACCCTGTCGCCCAGAAGAAGAGTGTCCGTATTCACCCATCCTTCTGCATCCTTAGAAAGCAGTGCAAGATCGTAAAACGTACCTGTCCCTGCCGTGGAGGTGACAAGGACAACCGCGCCTGTTTCCTTTCCCTCTATCAGACCGAAGGCCCTCTTGTCACTCAGGGTAACGACTATCTCTGAGGCTGAGCCAGGCGCAGCAGGCTCGCGGTACTCGCCGCGGGAGAGCGTCACCCTGCCCGACGGGAACCATGATGAGAGAAATGTCATTGACTCGAGATCGACTGCGGCTGTGTCTCCGCGCGTAATGGTGAACCGGGCGAGAACTACACTGTCATCAAGGAGAAGCAACACCCCGTCCCTGATGTCCCATGCGCGGGTTTTGTCCAACGCAATGAATACCTCTGTCTCCAGACTCATTTGAAGATCAGGACAGGCCATACGCGTTGAACCGACAGGGCCGAACTTCAGTGAAGACCCGCTGAGCTCATACCCGCCAAAGAAATTGTTGCAGCCGGCATATCCTGCAGCCTGCTTCTTCGCTGCATCAAACTTCACGAAAGGCCTTCGTTCGCCGGCCAGCGGTGAAACCGGCACCCCGCTCACCTCCACCAGCTGCCATTCCGGGCCCTCAATACCAATTTCAGCAGGCCTGATGCCTCCTGTTTCACTCTTGATACAGGAAACCAGCAATATCACCAATAACATCGCACATCTGATAACAGCTGTTCTTTTCTTCATCTCACCCTTTCCTCTCTTGGAATGTGAAATCCTTTACATGCGGAATTCGGGTTTTAGACATTATTTCTCCCCTTTCTTCTGTGAGTTGGTTTCTTTCAAATTTAAAAATTCCATTACACGTTGTTCCAGGTATGAGTAAAAAGGGTTCCACTTAAGCCGCAGCATGTCCGCTTCAGGCACCTGAAGCACCCCCCGTTCCCCGCGCAACGCCATATTCCCAAGCTTAATGCCAGGACTGTGAACACTCTCCGAACCACCATACAGCGGATCATCAAAGGGGAACTGCAGCGCAAGATGCGAAAGCGAATATAAACCGAGGGGCCAATCCAAATCAAGCTGTATTTTTTTGCTTTCTTTTTTATCCGGCTCTTTTCGCCACGCAATTACCCGTGTACTGTTTTCATTTTCATTGGTCACGAGACTGATGGAAAATGATGGATCCATGCTGCTGAACACCTTCTTGATAGACGCCCCCGGGTCATTTAAAAGCACCTGCTTTGTCTCACTGTTGCGGTTGATGTCAAAAAGCACAAGCTCATGTCCTCCCTCCGGAAGTCGTGCAAACAGCCCCTCAATAACCGCTTGTGCGGAAACAGTGGCATCGGCAACGGACTGGAACGCAAGCACGGGGGGAAAACGGCGCAGATCTCCGGACAGAGCAAGTTCCGCTATATATCGTTGGTTAACGGCGGCCAGTAGATACACCTGATCCGCTGCATTCACTGCAAAAGACTGGTACTTGAATGGGTCGTACTCCGGCAGAATGCTGTTCCAGGCCAGTTTATCGAGTCCGAGAAAATGACCGATCCGGGCCTGCCATACCGCTAAGGCGGCAAGCCGACTGACACCGATGGCAGGGGATATCAGAACCAGACCTTTCACTTCAGGCATCGTGGTATCTTTCAGCGAGAGCAGCGTATAATGAACCGCCAACGCGCCGCCGGTGGAGTAGCCGACTATATAGAGCGGCTTATTCCCGACCTTTTCACGCAAGTGGTATACGGCCAGTCGCACTGCAGCGGCCATGTCCTCCCATTTCACGGTAACGAGCCCGGACGGTGCCGTGCCGTGTCCGGGCAACCGAAGACCNNGAGTCAGACATGCCATGCAGCAGCAAGACGCCCGCACGGGGATGTTCCGCCGGCAACTCAAATGAGCGGTTCCAGTTCGGCGCCCATCGATCAGGGTCTGACAGGCTGCCTTTATGGTAGCGGTTCACGAGCCGTTGATCTTCGGGTTTGATATGCTGATAGACTGATTTTTCGAGTTGTGCAAAGAGCGCTGCTTCCCGTGTACGATATCCATCAAATGTCTGTACCGGGCTTTTTGCGGTAAATTCAGCATCAAGTTTGGCCGCATGCCATATCTTTAGATCCGGTAGGCCGTTACCCTGCTGAATAAAAAAAGCAATAATGCCGACAAACCCGGCCAAAAGCACGCAGAGCAGGGTCTTGAGAATGCCCTTGACAGAACTGAATAAGAATCGATGCATAATGAGTAAATTCTTAAAACGACCACAAATGTTTTTTTGGATGTAAATATGCAATATTCATTTATTCAAGCGGGATAATACCATACCCCATCTGATATCAGCTATTCTTTTCTTCATCCTCATACTCCTTCTTTTCTTTCTTTTCCATTTGTGCCCTCACGTTGACCACTATGGGTCCATTTTAGCTCCCCATTAATTGGTCGGAACCATAAGGACCGGCACAGACTGCCCCGTGTCGCCCCTTTCCGTGAAGGAAAACATAACCATCAAAAAATAGAAGGAG
The DNA here is from genome assembly GCA_002451135.1 of Nitrospiraceae bacterium UBA6902. Taxonomy (GTDB): domain Bacteria; phylum Nitrospirota; class Thermodesulfovibrionia; order UBA6902; family UBA6902; genus UBA6902. Next base: position 2,089 of record DKBK01000048.1, on the reverse strand, counting down.
CCCTTTGAGCGCGTGTCCCGGTCATCGATCCAGAACCAGTGTTTGCGGTAGGGAACGACAACGTAGGCATCGTCTGGCTTTGACACGCCGCTACGCACCCTGATGAGCGGTGGGAACAGGGCCTCTGTTTCAGCGCTCTCCCGTTTAGCGGCATACACCCGGCCTTCGGAGATATCGGAATCAGGCACCTCAATGTAGGATGCATATTCAGACATGACCTGTGTCATCGAACGGCTCAGAATAGCTATCTCCGTATCGCTTTCAGCAAGGTTCCCATACACGACCCTGAATTCCCGGGCATCCGGGTTCAGTCCAAGAAGATGCAGCGCCCTTTTCAGTTTCAGCGCATCAGCCCCGGTTTTCGGCTCTCTAAAGGACATCACTATGGTTTCCTTATTATCAATGACGCGGACACGCATTCGCATTCCGTTCAGCGTCTGGATCTCGCGAAGCAATGTCAGTACTTCATAAAACTCGGGATCGGCATTTTGACTGGTGACCCTGGTCGAACGGTTGTCCAGTCCATTGATGCCCTGTGCGCAGACCCGCAGCACAGAGTCAACTCGATATCCGGCCTGAATAAGGAGCAGGATGGCGCCGATGGGCATGGGTCGCAAAAGGCTTCGCGCGAATTTTTCCCCCAGCAGGGGGCTATAGCTGATTGTGGGACGATCCGTGTACATGGTTCTGCCACCTAATGTTTGGCTATTTACATCTGCCCAGTCAAAGCCCAGTTCCATCTCTCCTTCCAGCTCATACTGGTTAATCACCGACGCAACATCCATGAATACCGGGGCATCCAGGTAACGGGTCTTGACGAGGTTCAGCAGTGTCTGTCGTTTCCACGACTCCGAAATTGCCGAGACATAATCGAACCGGTCACGATCGACCGTTGGAGGGCCGATAGCGGCGCATCCTGCAAGCAGTACAGGAGGGATCAGGGCTGTAAGGGCCGCCCGCATCAGCCATCCGTTAGCAGTTGTTTTTTTCATAATCTTACCCTTTCCCCTTTACAAGCCAGCCGAGCATGAGGAGACCGACTGCGGCAATCCAGCTGCCCGCAACCCGCACCACGATGCGTGACCACANNAGCATCCCCAGCCGGTCCGTTCCCGCAGCAGCCATCGTCGCGCCATTGACAAAACCATGGAGCATTCCTGCCACACAGGTCAGCAACAGCAGCATTGTCCGCGGCATAGTCGCATTCAATGCGACAAGAACACCCACAATTCCGAAAGAAAGCGTCGTCAACCACGGGAGTGTGATCACTTCCGGGTAGATCGCTCCGATCATCTCTCCGGTCAGCCAGGCCGCCGGCAAGGCGATAATCGCCCCGCGCGATGCAGCAGCGCCGCATAATCCCGCAAGCAGTCCCAGCCCGATGGCGACTAATACATCAGACGGTGTGATAAAGAGATGGACCACCCCGTCATAAAATGTCCCGAAGCCGGTATTTACGAGATGAGCATCTGCGGCAGCCGGCAGCAGAAAAAGGGTCATGAACAGCAATATGGCTGACAGCCTTGCGCGTTGCTTCAGGAACGGAGGTAATGTTTTAGGCCTTCGGTTAAGAGAATAGGTTAATTTCTGTCTCCCCCTTTGAGAAAGGGGGATTAAGGGGGATTTTATCATTCCAATCTCTTCCATATTTCCTCCAAAACTGCATCAGTCATATTACTTCTCAGGCTTCCCGATAATGAGTTTAATCTTTTATTGTATGGGAGCATGATTGTTTCAAATCCCCCCTTCACCCCCCTTTTCTAAAGGGGGGAGCACATCCTTACACAAATATCCTCACGAGAAAAAATACCCCTGAGATCGCCACAATCCCGCCGGCCACCCGGAGCGCAAGACGTCCACTGTCCCAGCGATGGACCAGCCCCATGGTGATGCCAAGGCCGTGCAGTGTCCCTGTTGCCATGACAAAACCAATGCTGTAGAGCAGGCCGCTGCTTCCCATGGGCAGTTCCGTTCCGTGGGCGTGGCCGTGAAAGATCGCGAAAAACCCGACGATCACCGCTGCCGCCCAGAGAGGCGGACGGACCTCAGCAAGCACCATCGCTCCGAGCACCAGTGCGGATACAGCGAT
>DKBK01000035.1:53512-63267 GCA_002451135.1 Nitrospiraceae bacterium UBA6902 | reverse complement strand
TCAAATTCCGCCTGTTTAAATGGAGGTGCGACTTTATTCTTGACAACCTTTACCCTCACCCTGTTGCCTATGGATTCCTGGCCGTTTTTGAGGCTTTCGATCCTCCTGATATCAAGCCTTACCGTGGAATAAAACTTGAGGGCGTTTCCCCCGGTCGTGGTCTCCGGGTTTCCGAACATGACCCCTATCTTCATCCTTATCTGATTGATAAAGATGACCGTAGACTGCCCCTTGGAAATGGCCGCCGTAAGTTTCCTCAATGCCTGACTCATAAGCCTTGCCTGAAGCCCGGGCAGGCTGTCACCCATTTCTCCTTCAATCTCGGCCCGCGGGACCAGCGCCGCCACAGAATCGATAACGATAATATCGATCGCCCCGCTGCGGACCAGTGTTTCAGTGACTTCCAGGGCCTGCTCACCGGTGTCCGGCTGGCTGATAAGCAGATCATTGATGTTGACTCCGAGTTTCGCCGCGTAGGTTACGTCCAGTGCATGTTCAGCATCTATAAAGGCCGCTGCCCCCCCGGCCTTCTGGGCCTGCGCGATGGCGCTCAGGGCAAGCGTTGTTTTCCCGGATGATTCAGGACCGTAAATTTCAATGACCCTTCCTCTCGGAAACCCTCCGACCCCAAGGGCCGCATCCAGACCCAGCGAACCTGTCGGAATAGCCGGCACCTCGACTATCCCCTCTGAGCCCAGCCTCATGATGGCCCCCTTGCCGAACTGTTTTTCTATCTGTGATATCGCCACTTCAAGGGCCTTGGCACGATCCTTATCAGACATTTTCCCTCCCTGTACGTTTAAATTTTTCAGTTGTTCGTCTAAAAAACTGACAACTGAAATCTATTTCCCCAATGGTATCTCAGCTATCCTTGCATATTTCGCCCCTGCCGGGCCTAATTCACTCCTCATCAATGATATATGATTGACATCAATTATGCCAAGAGTGAGTTCTTTATGCGCCTCCATCCTGTCCAGTAACGCTATTTTCCCCTCTGAAGACCTGAACCTGCCGAGCGTTAAATGTGCAGTAAATTTTCTATCTTCCCGTTCAAATCCCAGCGAGGACATCCCGATGTCAATCTCCTGCTGAATTAACGTTAACGCATCATGGTCCGCGATACCCGCCCATAATACCCGCGGGGCTCTTGCCGTGGGAAAAACGCCAACACCACGTACTTCACAACTAAACGTTTTGAATTTTATGCATGTCCCCTTTAATGTTTGAATAATTCGGTCAACAAGCTTGTCCTCGATATCCCCGAGGAACTTCAATGTGAGATGAATGCCCTCGGGCCTTACCCATCTTACATCCGCTCCGCATGTCTTAAGTTCCTGCTGAAGCGACAGCAATGCTGATTTTACGGTTTCCGGCAGCTCTATCGCAATAAAACTTCTCAAGGTCTATGTGTATGTGTCCTTCGCGTCAATAGAATACCATATGAGCATCAAAATGTGTTGCGCCTTATGTATCAAACAAACCACATCCACCCCTGCAGGCATACATTCGCATAAACCCCCGCCAGGACATCATCGAGCATAATCCCCGCTCCTCCCGGGACCATTTCCTCTATCTTTCTGATCGGCGGCGGTTTAGCAATATCGAACGCTCTGAATAGGATCAATGCAGCGATCAGATATCCGGATGTCTTCGGGACAAATGACACGGAAATCAGGTAACCGCAAAGCTCATCAATGACAATGTGGCCGCTGTCTTTTCCAAGAAGCTTTTCTGTGTTATGTGATGTGATGATCCCCAGAATGAATAAAGGCAGGAAGATTATCAGCAGATTCACGTCGTCGGGTCTGATACATATTACCAGTAAAAAGCCTGCTACAGAGGCAAAAGTCCCGGGGGCGTAAGGCAGATATCCGATAAAACCGAGGGTGGCGATGTATTTGAATAACATTTGCAATGGATAATATGAAATCCCCCTTTATCCCCCTTTACAAAGGGGGAATTATTACCCCTCTTTGGCAAAGAGGGGCAGGGGAGATTTTATAACCTTTATCACTCCTGCATGACCTTATATGAATATGTTATCTTCGCAGCCTTGCTGATAGTGAGCCCGACCATACAGTATTTCCCGAGTGACAGATCAATAGCGCGCTGAACCGCGTCTTCTGAAATATTCCGGCCCGTCACTATATATTCAATATGGATATCCGTAAATGAACGGGGATGGCTTTCCGGGGTCTCACCGTTTACATTTATCTCAAAATTCGTAACATCCTGCTTCTTCTTTTTCAAGATAGAGATAACATCCATTCCCGAACACCCGCCAAAGGCCATAAGCAGAAGTTCCGAGGGTTTTGTCCCCGTGTTATTTCCGCCCACGGACGGAGGGGCATCCATTACCACTGCATGGCCGGAATCAGCCGTTCCTATGAACTGCATATTCTCGACAAACCTGATCTTGCTTTTCATAATGATGAGCCTCCTGATGAATAATCTGAAATTACTAAAATGTACGGGATTATACTAGTTTTGTCAATTAAAACAACATCCGCTGTGCAGCTGGTCAATGACAGGAGGAAGCAATCTCAATATATTTATTGCATAATATTTAAATCTTTTTTAAAATGAGAGAGATACATTCTTTTGTTCATCACAATTCTTTTTGACGCTGTTTAGATAGTTTACACTGGATAATAATGCCTGCAATGAACATCTAACATAAAAATATCTTAATAAAGAGGGAGCCTACGCATTATGCCGAAAATCAGAAAAGCAGTAGTAGCGGTTGCCGGTTCCGGCACCAGATTTCTGCCAGCCACAAAGACCATGCCCAAGGAGATGCTGCCCATCGTGGACAAGCCCATTATCCAGTTAGTTGCGGAGGAACTGGTCGCGGCCGGGATTGAAGACATCATTATGGTGACCAAGTGGGACAAAAAGCCCCTTGAGGACCACTTCGATCATAACTGGGCGCTGGTTGATGAACTGCAGAAAGCCGGCAAGGTCAAGAGAGTCAAGGAAGTGAAAAAAGTTGCCGACATGGCGAATTTCATTTACGTCAGGCAAAAAGGCCCCTACGGAAACGGCACACCGGTGTTGTCAGCCGCCAGCCTGGTCGAGAATGAGACCTTCGTATATATCTGGGGTGATGACCTTGTGAAATCAACGGTTCCTTTCACGAAACAGATGATAGATGACCATAAACGTCACGGTAAATTAATGATTGGGGTACAGAAGGTGCCCAAACAAGTGGTGAACCGGTACGGGATTGTGAAATTGCGCAAGGGAAGCATGGAGATCGAGGATATTGTGGAAAAACCGTCTACCCATGAGGCACCGTCGCAGCTGGCTGATTTTGGACGGATGATCTTAAACCAGGAGATCATTGATATTTTAAGGGGCATCCCCCTCGGGAAAGACAATGAGCTCTGGATTGTTGACGCCATTCGATCTTACGTGAAGAATGGAGGAGTATTTCTTGCCAAAGAAGTAGAGGGCGGGGAATGGCTTACCACCGGAGATCCCTTAAACTACCTTAAGGCCATTCTTAAATACGCCCTGGACAGGGAGGACATCGGCAGCGACTTAAAGGAGTTTATTAATAATTGTGTATGTAAAAGGAATTGTGACTAAGCAAATATGGGTATCACTGCATAACTCAGCAGTGTTGCAGGACACGAATCGTTTCAATTAATGATAATCTGTCGTTTTGATTTTTGATCTTCAATTTTTTATTTTTTTGGGGATATATTCGTACGTTCCTTTTTTCATAACCTCTTTCAATAACTCCGATTCCATGGTACAATAACAATGATTTTTCAGCCCGTGTTTTTAATTAATTGAAGATTCTTTTATAATGGTACAAAATTTCACATAAGCGCATAACAACAGAAAAGGAGAACTAATGGCAGATTTTGATATAAAGGAAGATAAAGATATAGAAATCCCGTCGAGTTTACCCATTCTTCCGGTAAGAGATGTTGTGATTTTTCCTTATATGATTCTGCCCCTGTTCGTGGGAAGAGATATTTCAATAAAGGCGATTGAACAGGCGGTCGAAAGCAATAAACTTATATTGCTTGTGTCCCAGAGAGACGTGAATGTTGAATCCCCTGCCAAAGAAGACCTTTATACCGTGGGAACCGTCGGGACGATACTCAGGATGCTGAAGCTGCCGGATGGCCGGCTTAAAATCCTTGTACAGGGTCTCTCAAAGGCGAAGATACTCAAGTTTACCCAGGAAGAGCCATTCTACGTAGGCGAGATAGATAAAATTATTGACCAGGAACAGCCCAAACTGACACTGGAAGTGGAAGCGCTCATGCGGAATGTAAAAGAGCTTGTGGACAAATCCCTGGCCCTTGGCAAGTCATTTCTGCCGGACATTATTGTCCTGATTGAAAACATAGAGGAACCGGGAAGACTCGCTGATTTAGTGGCTTCAAATCTCGGATTAAAGGCCGAACAGGCGCAGGAACTGCTCGAGGAAAGAGACCCTATCCTGAGACTCAAGAAAATCAGTGAGATTCTGAACAGGGAAGTAGAACTCCTGCTCGTTCAGCAGAAGATCCAGTCGGATGTCAAGGGTGAAATAGACAAGACCCAGCGTGAATATTTTCTCAGGGAACAGCTCAAGGCGATCCAGAAAGAGCTTGGCGAAATAGATGAAAAGACGGAAGAGATTATGGAGCTGCGTAAAAAGATCGATCAGGCAAAGATGCCTGAAAAGGTAGAAAAGGAAGCCATAAAGCAGATCAACCGTCTCGACAAGATGCATCAGGACAGCGCGGAAGCCGGCACGATCAGGACGTATATTGACTGGCTTGTTGAACTGCCCTGGTCCAAGAGCACAAAAGACAAACTCGACATAAAACTGGCAAAGAAGGTCCTTGATGAGGACCATTATGATCTTGAAAAGATCAAGGAGCGGATACTTGAATATCTTGGCGTGAGGAAACTCAAGGACAAGATGAAGGGCCCCATACTGTGCTTTGTGGGACCTCCCGGCGTGGGCAAGACATCGCTGGGGAAGTCCATCGCACGATCTCTCGGGAGAGAGTTCTACAGGATGTCCCTCGGAGGCATGCGGGACGAAGCAGAGATACGAGGACATAGAAGAACATATGTGGGGGCCATGCCGGGCAGGATTATTCAGGGGATCAAGACGGCAGGCAAAAACAATCCGGTGTTTATGCTTGATGAAGTCGACAAAATCGGTATGGACTTCAGGGGAGACCCGGCATCCGCATTGCTGGAGGTACTGGACCCGGAACAGAATTACTCCTTTGCGGACCATTATCTGGGAGTCCCTTTTGACTTAAGCAATGTCATGTTTATCACAACGGCGAATCAGATGGACCCTATTCCCTCTCCTTTAAGAGACAGGATGGAGGTGCTGTACCTGTCCGGCTATACAGCCGAGGAAAAAGTCGGAATAGCGAAAAATTATCTTATCCCAAAGCAGTTGAAAGAGCACGGTATCACCGGGAAGAATATAAAGATAAACGACAGTGCGCTTTTGCAGATCACTACCCACTATACAAGTGAGGCAGGGGTAAGAAACCTTGAGCGTGAGATCGCCAACCTCTGCAGGAAGGTGGCAAGGAAGATTGCAGAGGGCAAGGACAAAAAATACAATATTTCATCTCACAATCTCTCAAAATATCTGGGAGTCCCCAAATACCTCCCGGAGGAAGAGATCCAGAAAGATGAAGTCGGGGTATCTACCGGACTGGCCTGGACAGAGGCAGGCGGGGATATCATCTACATTGAAGCGACTATCATGAAAGGCAAAGGCGGCATTACGCTTACTGGTCAGCTTGGAGATATAATGAAGGAGTCCGCCCATGCGGCCTTAAGCTATATCCGCTCAAAATCCAGGGGCCTTGGTATAAGCAACAGCATGTTCTCCAGCAATGACATACACATCCATGTCCCTGCCGGCGCAATCCCGAAAGACGGCCCCTCGGCAGGAATAACTATGGCCACGGCAATTGCCTCCGCTTTTACAGGCAGGGCGGTTCATAAAAACATAGCGATGACCGGAGAAGTCACACTGCGCGGAAGGGTGCTGCCCATAGGAGGACTGAAAGAGAAGACGCTTGCTGCTAAAAGGATGGGCATCAAGAAAGTGATTATTCCCAAAAGAAATGAAAAAGACCTTGAAGACATCCCTAAATATATCAAGAAGGACATGAAGTTTATCCCTGTTGAAACGATGGACGAGGTCCTGAGTAACGCCCTCAAGAAAACAGCAAAAAAGAAAAAAGGGAAATAGTGTTGAGCGTATGCCGGAATCTTAATCTTGTCACTCGATTCAGGACAGGGTTCAGGGATTCAAGGCTTCATAATAAGTTGTGAGTCGTCAGTTGTGAGGTAAAAAAAACCGGGAACTGACAACTCACCACTTCTTCTAAGCTTCTATCCTTTATCATTAACAACGCCATGAAACTTTCAAAATTAGGTGAATTCGGACTCATAAAAAAACTGCAAAAAAAATTCCCCTGCATCTCATCCGACGTTCTTACCGGTATCGGCGACGATGCCGCTGTTCTGAACGTCCCGGACAAAAACATCCTGGTTACGTCCGATATGTTAATCGAGGGAGTTCACTTTGACCTTACCTACACGACCTTTTACCAGCTCGGGCATAAGTTCCTTGCAGTAAATATAAGCGATATCCTCGCAATGGGGGGAAATCCGAAACATTTTCTTGTCAGTCTTGGCATTCCGGAAAATTGCGATGCCGATAATATTTATGACTTATACTCAGGGATACACCACATATCAGGGAAGTTCGGAATAACCATTGTGGGAGGGGACACCTGCGCGTCGAAACAGGGGCTCGTATTAAACGGCACACTCATTGGGAATGCAGCAGGCAGGGCCATTACGCGATCAGGCGCTCAAGAGGGAGACGGCATTTTTGTCACCGATACCCTCGGCGATTCGGCCATGGGGCTGTTTCTTTTAATGCACATGAAAAAGCAGATCAGAAGCTGCAAATCCAGGAATACACGGGTCAACGTCCTGGGGAAAACACTTGCATGCAGGGACGTTCTTTCCCTCGCTTATAAACATCAGCTGCCTCAGCCTGCCCCGTTAAAAAATACGAAGAGCGTTACCTCCATGATAGATATCAGCGACGGGCTGCTTGCGGATTTAGGCCATATCTGCGATGAAAGCAAAACAGGCGCGGTTATTTATAAAGAAAAAATACCGCTGTCCGGGGAACTCCTGTCTGTTGCGAAAAAACTTGGCAGGGATCCCGTTGATTTCGCATTAAAGGGCGGAGAAGACTACGTACTGCTTTTTACCGCTCCCATGAATTACCGAACTCCTGCATACAGAATCGGTGAGATAATTAAGAAAGGCCGGTATATAATAGACGGCAGCGGCAGGAAAACCCGCTTTAAAGCGGAAGGGTATGAACACTTTAAGTAAAAGGCAAATACCAAACAACAAGTACCAAGCAGCAAATAAATTGCAAATTCCAATTCTCAAATGTATCGCTGGATCATTGGTATTTGAATATTGGCATTTATCTGAAATTTGTAATTTGATTACGGGGAATTAACATTCATGTCTTACTTCAGAGATAAATTCAGGGCCATATTTAACGTACAGGACACGCCGCACCGTATCGCCCTTGCCTTTGCCTTTGGGGTTTTTATGGGCATATCTCCCTTTCTCGGCCTTCATTATATCGGGGGGATTTTCCTTGCATGGCTTTTCCGCCTGAACAGGCTTGTCGCGGTAATAGGCATAAGCGTCAACAACCCGTGGACAATCGTTCCCATATCTTCTTTCAGTGTGTGGACAGGAGCAAAACTGCTGGACATAAATCAGGTATTGCCTGATGTCGACTGGGGGAGCATTACCTTTATGACAGTAATTGAGTGGTTGAAAAGCCTGCTGACCGAACCGAATAAATTTATTGACCTGGCAATCACGCTGCTTCCCCTTATCAAGGCTTTCTTGGTAGGCTCACTGGTTATCTGTACGTTGTCGGCCATAGTCAGCTACTTTATGATCAATATACTGGCAAACAGGTACAGGAAGATCAGAGATGCCGCATAAACTTACCCGCATACATATCCTGCTATTTATTCTGACCTTTATGACAACGACTATTGCCGGCGCTTTGCTCGGCGGTGTCATTCCCTGGATACATCCCGAGAAAATCTACCTTGGATTACCCTTCTCATTAACACTCATATTTATTCTCCTTACTCATGAAATGTCTCATTATGTTGCCTCCAGGATCCACCATGTGTCTGCAACACTGCCATACTTTATCCCTGCCCCCTCGATAATCGGGACCTTCGGGGCAGTCATAAAAATGAAGCCCCCAATCCCGGACCGGCGTTCCCTCATTGATATCGGGGCATCAGGACCCATAGGCGGGTTCATCATCGCCATTATTGCCTGCGTCGTGGGTCTGCATTTTTCTGAAGTCAAACCAACCGGTGAGATCCAGGAAGGGCTTGCCTTCGGCAGTTCACTGCTGTTTTCCTTTCTCACGAAACTGGTCGTGGGGATTGATCCGGATAAATACGATATCCTGCTTCATCCCGTGGCCTTTGCAGGATGGATAGGCCTGCTGGTCACTTCCCTTAATTTATTGCCGATAGGACAGCTTGACGGAGGGCATATCACCTACGCACTTCTGGGTGAGAAAAGTAGATGGATTTCGAAGGGTATGCTCCCTGTCCTGGTTGTCCTCGGGATCATGTACTGGGAAGGCTGGCTCATATGGGCGGTCCTGATGATCTTCCTCGGATACAAACACCCACCCGTTGTTTACCCTCACATTCAGCTTGACAGGAACCGGAAGCTGATCGGCTGGATAGCGCTGGTGATATTTATATTGACTTTTACGCCGACGCCTGTACGGGGGTTTTAAGCTTAAAAGCACCACTTCATAAGATGGCGTAACCCTCGGAAAAACCTCAAGTCTATATCAATGATGAATTTCTCACGCTGCTAATACCCGAACACATAATCCCCGACCGTGACCAGTCCATCACTCACTGTCATGAGACCATTAAATGTGGATTTGCCGGTAACCGCGGAATAGTTGCAGTTATACCCGCCTGCCAGAATGACGGATATATTACGGTTTGCGTCCAGGTCANNCCGCTGTCATACCAGCAGCCTCCGGAACAGTCAGGGTTTATGCTTCCGCCTGCTATGGGGGATATGGATGTTATCAATTGATATTGAACTGAACTAAAGACAGCCGTGCAAGTCTTAGTGGCGTTTACAGTCACTACTCCGTCTGAACAGTCAGAATCTCCGCTCCATCCAGCGAAAGTAGAACCTGCATCAGGGAGGGCTGTCAGAGTAACGGAAGTGTTATATGAATAGTCTTGCGTGCAATCAATCCCGCAGTTTATCCCTAACGGTGAGCTTGTTACTGTTCCGGCACCGGTGCCTGCCATGTTAACGTTCAACGTATAGTTTTGAAGATTGAATGAGGCAATACAATTTTTATTGCTGTCCATGGTCACTATCCCGTCATCGCAATCACTATCTCCGCTCCATCCCGCGAAAGTAGAACCCGTATCAGGAGATGCGGTCAGGGTAACGACTGTGTTATAAGAATAGTTTTGTATACAATCAACACCGCAGTCTATTCCTGAAGGTGAGCTTGTAATTATTCCGGATCCTGCGCCGGATTTTGAAACAGAAAGATCGTAGGCCATCAGATTGCCTGTAAGGGAGAACTGCCCTGAACCGGATATTTTTTTAACAACTATGAAAGCGTTCTCATCGGCAACAGGCGTATAGTTGAT